>NZ_JBKJFM010000001.1:0-160764 GCF_046614825.1 Streptomyces nanhaiensis | reverse complement strand
CGCGCTGCGCGCCGCCGGAAGGCGGGACCGCGGCCCGCCGGACCGCGGAACGGGCCGGCCCGCGCACATGACCGAGGCCGCCGCGGCCCGGTCCGCGGGACCGGCCCTTCCGGCCACCGGCAGCCGGAGTGCACCGACGGGGTGCCCGGCAAGAGGCGCCGGTCGTCCGCCTCGTCCGGACTGTCGGGAAACGCTCCCGTCTTCCTACCGTGAGGAGGCGATGTCGCAGAGGAATCCCGGAAAGGAGACACACGGTGCACGACGACCTCGATCTCGACGACCTGCCGCTCGACGTGTTCGAACTGACCGACGAGGGGCTGACGGTGCAGTCGCTGACCGCGGGGCACGGCATGGGGGAACTCGACGCCTCCGCCGCCGGCTCTCCCGGTAGCTGCACCACCTGCTGCAGTTGCGTCTGCAGCAGTTAGCACCCGGCCGCTGCCCGTGACCGCGTCACCGGCGGCGGCCTCCCGCAGCAGTCGGCACCGGCGTGAGGAGGTGTGATGCACGACCGACGGCAGACGACGGGCCGGGAACCGCTGGTGCCCGCCCTCGGCGTACGGATCACCGCGCTGCCGGCCCGTGCGGCCGACTCCCTGACCTGCCGGGATGTCCGCGAGGCACTGGAGGCGCTCGCCGAGGCGACGGCCCGCGCCCGGCGCGGCCGTGCCGAACTGGTCGACGCGCTGGGCGAGGAGATCCGCCGTCTGCCCCCCGCGGGCTCCCCGTCGCGGCCGCGCCTGGTGGGACTGCGCCGCGCCGTCCACGCCGACCGCCGCCCCGGGCCGGGGGAGTGGACCCCCGAGATCGCCGCCGCGGTGGGCGGACCGGTCCGTGACGCGGTACGGGGCTGGCTCGACGGCCGCGCCGCCCGCGCCGCGCTGACCGCCCGGCTGCGCACGGCCGTCGAGGAGTCGCAGGAGGACCTCACCCGCGCGCTGCTGGCCCACACCGCCTGCCGTGCCGTGGACCACGGCCTGCGGCAGGCGGACCGGGAGCTGGCCGCACTCGCCGAGCGGGTCCGCGGCGGGACCTCCCGCCTCGCCCGAAAGCCCGCCGGACGGCTCACCCGGTTCGTCGTGCGCAGCGCGGTCAAGACCAGTCCGTACAGCTCCCTCACCGCGGTCGGTCTGGCGGCATGGGCTCCGAGCGGTCCGGCGGTGGCGGTCCACCCGCAGGCGACCGGACACCCGCGCAGTGTGGTGGAGGTGAACCGGTTCGTGCTCGACGCCGTCCGGGCGGCCGCCCCGCGCACCCCGGGCGACCGGGTGCGGGTACACCCCCGGCTGGTGCGGGCCGGCGCCCGCCTCCTGCTGCTCCCGGCCGACGCCGGGCGGATCGCCGAACTACGGCTGCCCGCCGCCGAGGAGGCGGTGGTGGACGCGCTGCTCGACGCTCCGGACGGACTGCCGGCCGAGGACGCCGCGGGCGCCGTACACGGTCCCGCGCAGGAGGCCGAACGGGCGCTCGGCGCCCTGTTCGCGGCGGGACTGCTGCTGCGCACCGGCGCGCCCTCGCGCGGTGAGTGCCAGGTGCGGGCGCTGTGGCAGGACCTCGCCCTCCGGCCCGACCCCTTCGGCCGGACGGAACTCGTCCGCACCCTGCACCAGACGGTCTGCGCTCCCGCACCGACGTGTGAACGCGGAAGCCGTGCGCTGACCGACCGCGCGGCCGAACTGACCTCCCGCCTCGCCGCCACCGTCCCCGGCCTGACCCGGCCCACAGCGCGGGACGCCCTGTTCGAGACCTGCGTGGTACCGGGCACCGCGGCGACCTGCTCACGACGGGCATGGCGCGGGCCGCTGCGCGACCTGCGCGCCGTGCGGCGCTGGCTCGCGCTGTTCGACGAGAACCTGCCGCTGAGGCTGGCCCTGGCCCAACGCCACCTGGCCCGGTTCGGTCCCGGGACGGAGGTGCCCCTGGCCGCCGCGCTCCGCCTCGCCGCCGACGAGGGGCTCACCGCCGACGAGTGGCTCGCCGACCCCGCGGCGGTGCCCGCCGGCGCGGCGGACGCCCCGGACCGCGTGCGGCGCCTGCGGGAGCTCCGTGCCGCGGAGACCGACCGGATACTGAAGTCGGCGGCCGACGGCGGGGGACACCTGGAACCGGACGACCTCCTGTCGACCGCGGGCATATGGCCGCGGTGGGTGCCACGCCCCGACCCGGGGGTCGCCTACGTGCAGCCCTGGCAGACCGGCGACGGACTCGCCGTCGTGGTCAACCTGGTCCTGGCCGGACCGGGACGCGGACTGACCCGCCTGGGCAGGCTCCTGGAGTCGGCCCGCGTCCCCGTCCCGGCCGCGCAGGCGCTGCCCGCCGTGGACGACGGTCCGCCGTTCGCCGAACTCGCCGGCGCGCACGGCTACTCCATGGACGACCGGCTGCCCGGGGCGCCCCTGGAACTGGACCTCACCGGCGAACCGACGGCCTCCGCGGTCCCGCGGCTCACCCCGGCCCGCCTGCGGGTGCGCCACGACCCGGACGCCGGACTGCTGGAACTCGTGTACAGGGCGCAGGACGGGAGCACCGCGCGGATCCGCCCGGTCCACCTGGGCATGACCGCCGAGTCCCACCTCTCCTGGACGGCCCGGTTCCTGCTGCGCGCGTTCGGGCCGGTCGGCCAGTGCAATCCCGCCCTGGGCCTGCGCGCCCTGCTGCCCCGCCACCTCGTGCCGGGCCGTCCGCACGGTGCCGTCGCGCTGCCGCGCACGCGGGTGGGGGCGGTCGTGCTGCGGCGCGCCCGGTGGGTCACCCGGGCCCGGGACATACCCTCCCGCTCACCCGGGGAACACGAGGCCGACCACATGCTGCGCCTGGCGAACTGGATGCGCGACCAGGGCATTCCGCAGCGGTGCTTCGTCCGCACCCTGCCGGGGACGGAGGAGGGGCCGACGGCCTCCGGCGCACGACCGCGCCCCACCGACACCAAGCCGCTGCTGCTGGACACCGCGAGCTGCCTGCTGGTGAGGGCGGCGCGCAACCTCATGACCGGACACGACCGCGCCGTGGCCTTCGACGAGGTGCTGCCGCCGCTCCCGGCCGGCCGGCCGGGAGCCGACGGGCACGTCGCCGAGTTCATGGTGCCGACACCGCAGGACCGGTGGGACGGGGAGGGCTGCCGTGCGGCGCCGTGAGTGGCTGAGCCTGTACGTCTACCACGCCGACCTGGACCGGCTGCTGAGCGAGGCCGCCGCCCCGCTGGTCGCCGAACTGCGGGAGCGGGGCGTGCTGGGCGACTGGTTCTTCCTGCGCTACTGGGAGGGCGGACGGCATCTGCGGCTGAGACTGGCCTGCCACCCCGACGACGCCGCACGCACCCTCGGCCACTCGCTCGACAGGCTGCGCGGCTACCTCGCCGGCCACCGTGCCGGGCACCGCGAGTCCCCGGAGGACTACCGCACCGCCGCCGCCGCACTGGCCCGTGCCGAGGGCCGCAGGCGCTACCTCCGCCACCTCAGGCCCCCCGACAGCGTCACGGTCGAGCCGTACCACCGGGAGCGGCGCTACGGCAGCGGCCGCGCGGGGGAGGCGATCGAACGGCACTTCCACCTCACCAGCACCCTGGCACTGCACCTGGTCACCGCCGCCGCCTCCGAGCAGACCAGGCACACCGCCGCCCTGTCCGTCATCGCGCTCGCGCGGGCCGCGGCCGGGCAGCCGGTGTCCCTGCTCCGGGACGGCGGGGGACCGGGGGCCCGGCTCGCGCCGGCGGTCTCCCGGGCCCTGGAACTGGCCGAGCGCGGCCACGCGGACCGGCCCCGCACCGGCGCCTGCCTGGGGAGCTGGGCCGCCGCCTTCACGACCCTGCGCGGCGAGCTCCTCCCCGAGATCGCCGAGGGACGGTACCGGCCGCCCCAGGCCCGGGCCGGGACGCACACGGGCGCGAACGCTCTCGTCCCCCTGTTCGACCTGTGCGCCCATCTCGCGTGCAACCGCATCGGCGTCACGCCCGCCGCGGAGGCGGCGCTGCGAAACCGTCTGACCGCGGCGGCCGGAGCCGCCGACGCACCGGGAGGATCCCGATGACCTGGCACAGCGTCCACGTCCACTTCCACGACGAGGAAAGGGCCAACCGGTTCGCCGCGACGGTGGTGCGCCGGGCCCTGGCCGCCACCGCGGACGCGGCGCCCCACGCGTACTTCGTCCGGCACTGGAGGCGGGGGCCGCACTTCAGGCTGAACTTCCGCACCGACGCGCACACCTTCTCCCACGAGGTCCTGCCCAGGGTGCGCGAGACCGCCGAGCGGGGCATGGCCCGCCTTCCGTCGCGGGGCACCGCCCGCCCCACCGCGGAGACCGTACGGGCCCACCGGAGACTGGCCTGGCTGGAGGACGACCCCTGCCGCCTGCTGCCGTGGCGGCGCGACAACTCGGTGACCCCCGAGCCCTACGCGTGCCGCAGGGCGGCGCTCGGGGAGGCGGGCGCCGGACTGCTGGAGGACTTCCACGTGGACACCACCGCACTCGCCCTGCGGATGGCCGGCAGATCGCAGACCGCGCCCGAGCGGGCCCGCACCGCCTTCGACCTGATGGTCACCACCGCCCACGCCCTGAGCGGGCTGGACGTCCGCGACGGGTTCGTGTCCTTCCGCTCCCACGCCGAGACCTACCTGTGCACGGCCCCGGAGGGCCCCGCGCTGCGGCCGGTGTGGTCGGCGCGGTCACGCCGCGACCGCGAAGCCCTCGCACACCGGGTGCGTACGCTGGTCCGCACGCTCGACGACGGCGACCGCGGCGGCACCGCCGCGGCGGGCGGTCTGCCGGCGGAATGGGTGCGCGCCGCCACCGCCGTACGGCAGCGGGCGGAGCGGCTGCTGACCGACGGCACGCTGGTCCTCCCCGCCGTCGGCCGCAGCCTGGCCGGGCCCGGCGTACGGGACGCCCCCGAGTACCTGCTGGCCCGCAGCCGGTTCCACCGCGCCCTGCTGCAGCAGAGGTACTTCCGCGAGGTCCACCGCGACAGCCTGCCGTTCGCGCTGTACCGCGTGATGCTCAACATCACCTATCTCCAGCTCGCCCGGATCGGTGTCCACGCCCACGAGCGGTTCCTGCTGTGCCACCTGGCGGCGGACGCGGTCGAGCACGCCTTCGGCGTCCGCGCCGAGGACCGCATCGCCTGGTCCGCCCCGGCGGCGCCGTGAACGCCCCGGCGGTGACGGTGCGGCGGCGCCTGCGTCCGGGCGTGTACGAGCTGGGGGACGCCCGCGGGACGCTGGCACTGGCCGCGCCGCCCGACACGGCCGTGCTCGGAACCCTGTCCCCGGGGGCCCGTACCGCCCTGCGCGCGCTCGGCGGACGGGAGACGACCGAGGACGAACTCGCCGCCGACGCCACCAACCCCGCCGAGCGAGCGGCCCTGCTGACGGCCCTGGACCGCGGCTGGGTGATCCGCACACTCCACGCCGGCGGCCACGACCTGTGCACCACCGTGCCGTTCGGCCCGCGCCGGCCGCACGGCCCCGCCCCGGCACCCGGCCGGCCCCGCGCGCTGTCCCGCTTCGCCCGCGTCCGCAGGGACGGCGACGACATCATCCTGGAGTCGCCGCTGGCAGACTCCAGGATCGTCGTGCACCACGGCGACGTCCTGCGAGTCCTCCACGACCCGGAACCGGCCGCCCGCTCCGGCGCGGCGGCCGCCGCCGTGGCCGGAGAGCTCGCAGCCGAGGGCTTCCTCGTGGACCGCGAGGCGGAGGAGGCGGACTTCACGGCCCTTCAGTGGGCCCCGCACGAGCTGGACTTCCACGTCCGCAGCCGAGCAGGGCGCCGTACGCGCGCCGCCGGGACGGGCTTCGGCGGCACGCGCTGGGCCAAGGGCCGCTTCGCCCCGCTGCCGGAACGGCGTCCGCCCTACCCGGGGCGCGTCCTGGCCCTCCCGGCCGCCGACCTGGACCGGGCGGCCAGGACGGACCCCAGCCTGACCCGGGTGCTGGAGGACCGGCGGTCCCACCGGCGGCACGGCACCGCCGACCCGCTGACCCGCGACCGGCTCGGCGAGTTCCTGTTCCGTACCGCGCGGGCACGCCGCCGGGACGGCGAGGGACCGCCGGTCGGCCGCCCCTACCCCTGCGGCGGCGGCCTGTACGAGATGGAGGTCTACGTCGCGGCGGGACAGGTCCGCGGCGTGCCCCGGGACTTCTACCACTACGACCCCCACGACCACGCGCTCGTCGCCACGGGGGCGCCGCCGCGCACGGTGGACCGCCTGCTGCGGGACGCGGACGCCGCGACGGGCGGGGCCGGGCGGCCCCAGGCGCTCCTCGTGCTGGCCGCCCGCTTCGGACGCCTGATGTGGAAGTACGAGGCCATGGGATACGCCCTGGTGCTCAAACACGTCGGCGTCGTGCAGCAGGTGATGTACAGCGTCGCCACGGCGATGGGGCTGGCGCCGTGCGCGCTGGGATCGGGCGACATCGACCTGTTCGCCCGGGCCACCGGCTGCGACCCGGTCGAGGAGTCCAGCGTGGGCGAGTTCTGTCTGGGAAGCCTGCCGTGACGGTGCGGCTGAGACCGGACGCGGTACTGACCCGCGACGGCGACGGGCCGGCCGTGGTGACCGCGGACACCAGGACGGCGCTCCCCCCGGCGGCTGCTCTGTGGCTGGAGCGGCTGGCCCCCGTGCTGGAACGGGGCGTCGAGGCCGACGCGCTGACCGGGCCCCTGGACCCCGCCCGGCGAGCGGCCGCCCGCAGGCTCCTCACCGTGCTGGCGGCGGCCGGTGTGCTGCGGGGCGGAGCCCGCCCGCCCGGGCCTGCGCGGTGGTACCACTGCCTCACCGACGACCCCGGCCGCGCCGCCGCGGTCCTGGCCGGTGCACCGGTGCGCCCCACGGCCGCCGGGGTGCCGGCCGAGGCGGTCCGTGTCGCCCTGGCCAGGACGGGCCCGCCGTACGGCACCGCCCCGGGCACCACGACCGGACCCCCGCCGCTTCCCCGCGTCCACCTCCCGGCCGTGCCCTCGGCCGCGGCGGCCCGGCTGGTCCGGGCGGCCCAGGCCCGTCTCCTCGGCCTCGACCGGCCGGACGACCGGACGCCGCACGGGCAGGGCATCCCGGCCGGCCACAAGGGTGCGGACAACTGCCCCGCCGCCCCGCCCCGCACCCTCGCGGTGCTGGGCGGCGGCGATCTGGCCCGGCGCATCGCCGCAGCCGCTCCGGTGGGCGGTACCACCGGCCCGGTGCTCCTCGCCCCCGACCGGTGGCAGCCGTCGGCGATCGGCGACGGACGGGCCCTGGCACGCCGGCTGGGCACGCGGTGGCTCCCCCTGCGCGTCCGGCCGGGACAACTGGTGATCGGCCCGCTGGAGGAACTCGGCGACGACGGGCGGCCCGCGCCCGGCTGCGTCCGCTGCGCCGGGTTCCGCGAACGCATGATCGGGCAGGGCCGGTCCGGGCCGCTCGAGGAACGCCTGCCCTGGCCGGTGGCGTTCGCCCCGTGGCTCGACGGCCTCCTGTGCGGGCTCGCCGCCGACATCGCCGCCGCGCAGTCGCTGCCGCGCGGACAGCGGGGTGTGGACCTCACCCGTGCCGTCGCCGCCGTGGGCCTGCGGGACCTGGCCGTCAGCAGGCACCCGCTCGTACCCGACCCGCTGTGCCCGGACTGCGGAAACCCGCCCGGCGACAGCCCCGAACACGCCCGCGTCACCCTGCGTGCGGTACCCGACCGCGGCGGGCTGCGCGCCCGGACGCTGCCGCAGGTACGCCGGGCGCTGCTGTCGACCGTGGTGGACCCGGTCGTGGGGGTGGTCGCGGAGATCCGCACCGCTACCGAGGGCGGCCTGGCGACGGCCACCGCCCCCTTCGGGGTCCGCGCGGGCCCCGGCCCCGAGGCGGGGTACGGCCGGGCGGCCGACACCGAGACCGCGCAGACCGTCGCCGTCCTGGAGGCGCTCGAACGCCTCGGCGGCATGGTCCCCGGCGGGCGGCGCAGCACCGTGCGGGCGAGCCGGGACGACCTCGGCCCGGTGGCGGTCGACCCGCGCGGCTTCGGCACACACGACCCGCACCGCTACGCGCGACCGGACTTCCCGTTCACCCCGTGGGACGACGGACGCGAGACCACCTGGGTGTGGGCCCACCACATGGGCACCGGCCGGCAGGTCCTGGTGCCGGAGTCGCTGGCCTACTACCGCTCACACGCCCTGCGCCCCGACGACCCCGGATTCGTCCACGACACCTCCAGCGGCTGCGCGGTCGGCTCCTGCATCGAGGAGGCCGTCCTCTTCGGCTTGCTGGAGGTGGCCGAGCGGGACGCGTTCCTGCTCCGCCACTACACCCGCCTGCCCGCGGTGGAGATCGACCTGGAGACCGTGCCCGACGCCTCCTTCCGCCGGACGGCCGCGCGGATCACCGCATCGACCGGCTACCGGCTGCGCGCCTTCGACCTGTCCGTCGACCACGCGGTGCCCTGCGCGTGCGTGGTGGCACAGGACCCGGGCGGCGGGCACGGCAGGCCGGCCCTGCTGTGCTCCGCGGCGGCCCACCCGGACCCGGTCGCGGCCCTGAACTCGGCCGCGCGCGAGGCCGGCCCGCTCCTGGACCACCTGCGCGGTGTCCACGCCCGCAACCCCGGCCGGGCGGCGGAACTGGCGGCCGACCCCGAACAGGTGCGGCGGATGCCCGACCACGCGCTGCGCTACGCGCACACGGACGCTTTCGACCGCCTCGCCCACCTGGTGGACAACGGCTCGGCCCCGGTGGACCTCGCCTCGGCGTTCGCCGGCCGCCGGACGCCGGCGGGAGAGACCCTCGACGTGCACGTGCGCGACATGGTCGGCCGCTTCGCCTCCTGCGGCATGGACGTCCTGGTGGTGGACCAGACGACCGCCGAGCACGCGGCCGCCGGGCTGCGCTGCGTGCGGGTGCTGGTCCCCGGAGCGGTGCCCATGACCTTCGGGCACGGAAACCGGCGCGTCCACGGCCTGCCGAGACTGCTGACGGTGCCGAGCGCCCTGAGCGGGGAGCACGGTGCCCGGCCCCGCCGACAGGACCTCAACCCCGACCCCCACCCCTTCCCGTGACGAGCACCCCTCCGCCGGGAGAACACGGCCGCCGCCCGGCCGCATGCCCGGCCCGGCTCTCCCGCGTGATCGTGGACCGCCCACCGCGCCGGGCCGGTCCGCAGGCGGGCGGGACGCACCGGTCCGGCAGGGGGCGAGCGCATCACGGGACGCGCGCGTGGGCAGGACACGCGCAGAGGCAGTGGGCGCGGAGAAGGACGGACGGGGCAGTGGTGTGCACGGGGACGAGCGGCGCGGCCGTCACGGTGCCGAGGGGGCGTTGAGATGAACCTGCTCGCCATCAGCGACCTTCACGTCCGCCATGCCGGGAACCGCGACATCGTCGAAGGCCTGCGCCCGGAGTCGGACGAGGACTGGCTGGTGGTCGCCGGAGACGTCGCGGAGACCGTCGAGGACGTCGTCCGGACGCTCGGAACGCTCAACGAGCGCTTCGCCAAGGTCGTGTGGACCCCCGGCAACCACGAACTGTGGACCCCGCCGAACGACCCGGTGCGGTTGCGCGGCGAGGAACGCTACCTCCACCTGGTCCAGACCCTGCGCGGCCTCGGAGTGGTCACGCCCGAGGACCCCTACCCGGTGTGGCGGGGAGCCGGCGGGCCGGCCGTGATCGCGCCGCTGTTCGTGCTGTACGACTACACGTTCCGGCCCCAAGGCACGTACAGCAAGGAGGAGGCGCTCGAGGCCGCCCGTGCGGCGGGCGTGATCGCCACCGACGAGTACCTGCTGCACCCCGATCCGTACCCCAGCCGCGAGGCGTGGTGCCGGGCGCGGCTGGCCTGCACCCGCTCGCGGCTGGACCGGATCGACCCCGCACTGCCCACCGTGCTCGTCAACCACTTCCCGCTGGTGCGCGAGCCCACCCGCGTCCTGCGCTGTCCGGAGTTCGCGCTGTGGTGCGGCACCGAGGCCACGGCCGACTGGCACGTGCGGTACCGCGCGGCCGCCGTCGTCTACGGGCATCTGCACATCCCGCGCACGATCGAGTGCGACGGGGTGCCCCACCGCGAGGTGTCGCTCGGTTACCCGCGCGAGTGGCGCAGCCGGCGGACCGCGCCCCCCGGGCTCTCCCGCGTGCTCCCGGACCCGGGGGAGCGGCGGTGACCGCGGCCGAGCAGATGGCGAACAGCGACACCGAGCTCGGCCGGCTCTCCCGCGAACACGAACCGGGCCCGTGCTGGCCGGCATCGCCGTCCCGGTGCGGTACGCGGTCGCTTCGGGGACGTCCTCGGGAAGCCGCGGTGACGAGCAGGAACGGATACGCACCAGCCTCGACGCGGTGACCGTCCGCAACCCGGACATCAAGAGCGTGAAGGTCGAGAGCAACCACGGTGCGATCCTGCCGCAGGGGCGTCGTACGGTCGGCGGGCGGGAGCCCCTCTCGGCGGCTCCGCTGCCGGCGGCGAGGTCGGTGCGGGCCGGCCGGAGAGAGGTGTCCGGGGAGGCCTTCCCCGCTTCGGTGAGAGCGTTCGGCGGCATCGCGGCGTCCGCCCGGTGTTGCCGGTCGTCACCGGCCTCCGGGGGCTCCTCATCGTCTGATCGGTCACCTAGCATGAACGGACTATGAGGGGAGCGTTTTCGGTCAAGATCGGTAGATCCGGTATCGAGGTCGGAGCCGGCGGCGACACCGGCCACGACGCGCACGGCGGAAGCAGTGCCCCCGAGGCGGCCGAGGCCGGGCCTCGTCTCGGCGAGCTGCTCACCGAGGGCTGCGGCACAGTCGCCGTCCGGGCGCGGCGCACCGCGCCCGGAACCGCCGCCAAGCTGCGCGAAAGGGGTGCACGCAGCCGACTCCCCCGTCCTGGCCACCGACCTGCCCCGACCGAGGAGGGCCACGCTCCACCGTCTCCGCTGTCTGTCTGCCGGGCGCACGTCTCGTGCGGACCGGCATCCCGCCTCCCAGACCTCAGAGGGCCTCTCGTATGAATGCGCTTCCCCTGCTCCTGATCGGCCTCGCGATGTTCGCGGGCGGATACGTCCTGTACTCGAGATTCCTGGGCAACCGGGTCTACAAGCTCGACGCGTCCTTCCGGACGCCCGCGCACGAACTGCAGGACGGCGTGGACTATGTCCCGACCAACAAGTTCGTGCTGTGGGGTCACCACTTCACCTCGGTCGCGGGCGCGGCACCCATCGTCGGCCCCGCGGTCGCCGTCATCTGGGGGTGGCTGCCCGCGTTCCTGTGGGTCACCCTCGGTACGGTCTTCTTCGCGGGCATGCACGACCTGGGCGCCCTGTGGGCCTCGGCGCGCAACAAGGGCCGCTCGATCGGCACGCTCTCCGGCCGCTACATCGGCGGCCGCGGCGCCAACCTCTTCCTCGTCGTGATCTTCCTGCTGCTCCTGATGGTGGTCGCGGCCTTCGCGGTGGTGATCAAGAACCTGCTGATCTCCACGCCCTCGGCGGTGATCCCCGCCTGGGGCGCGGTCGCGGTGGCGCTGCTGATCGGCCAGGCGGTCTACCGCTACAGGATGAGCCTCGGCCTGGTCACCGTGGTCGGCGTCGCGGCGCTCTACGGCCTGATCCTCCTCGGTGACGCCGTCCCGGTGGAGCTGCCCGACCCGATCCTGGGCATGTCCCCGGCGACGTTCTGGATCGTCGCCCTCTTCGTCTACGCCGGCATAGCCTCCCTGCTGCCGGTGTGGGTGCTGCTCCAGCCCCGTGACTACATCAACGGCGTCCAGCTCTTCGTCGGGCTCGGCATCCTGTTCGTCTCGGTGCTGCTGAGCGCCCCGACGATCGTCGCCCCGGCCTTCAACGACGCCGTGCCCGCGGGCACCCCGAGTCTCGTGCCGCTGCTCTTCGTCACCATCGCGTGCGGCGCGATCTCCGGCTTCCACGGCATGGTCTCCTCCGGCACCAGCTCCAAGCAGCTGGACAAGGAGACCGACGCCCGTTTCGTCGGCTACTTCGGCGCGGTCGGCGAGGGCCTGCTCGCGCTCGGCGCGATCATCGCCGCCGTCGCGGGCTACCGCACCCTGGCCGACTGGGAGGCCGTTTACAGCGCCTTCGGCCAGGGCGGCGTCGCGGCGTTCGTCGAGGGCGGCGGCGCGATCCTCAACAGCGGCCTGGGCCTGCCCGTATCGCTGAGCTCCACGGTCCTGGCCACCATGGCGATCCTGTTCGCCGCCACCACCATGGACACCGGCGTGCGTCTGCTGCGCTTCGTCGTCCAGGAGGCCGGCGAGGTCGCGAAGGTGAGGATCGGCAATGTCGCCGGCACCCTCATCACGCTTGCCGTCGGTGCGGGACTCACCTTCAGCCAGGGCGCCGGGGGCGAGGGAGGCCTGCGCATCTGGCCGCTGTTCGGAACCAGCAACCAGCTGCTGGCCTCCCTGACGCTGTCCATCGTCGCCGTCATGCTGATCCGCAAGCGGCGCAATCCGGCGCCTGCGCTGATCCCGCTCGCGGTCGTGTTCGTCATGGCGTTCTGGGCCGCGGTCGTGCAGCTCGGCGACTTCTACGAAGCCCGGGACTGGCTGCTGCTGATCATCGACCTCGTCATCATCGTCGCCGCCCTGTGGGTCGCCTTCGAGGCGGTCGTCGCGATGCGGCGGGCGTCCCGGGAGCCGCCGGAGGCTCTCGACGCCGATGTGACGGAGAAGGCCGGGCTGACCAAGTGACGTCCCGCTGGGCCTCGTTCCGGGCCGGGCTGGAGGAGTTCTACGCCGGTCCCTACCGGCGTACCCTCGCCCGCGCCCGGCGCGAGGAGGACGACCTGTTCCGGATGGTGGTCCTCGCGGAGGCACTGGGCGTACCGGACCCGGCGGCGTACTACACCGCCGAACTGATGCCCGCCCTCTACGAGGACTTCCACGCCTGGCACCGCCGTATGGGCATGGACCGCTCGCCACTGGAGCACGTCGGGTGCTGCTAGACCTCGTCACCTCGCGCAGGGTCGTCTTCGTCGGCGGCAAGGGCGGGGTCGGCAAGACGTCCGTCGCCGCGGCGCTCGCCCTCGGCCGTGCCCGGTCGGGCGCCCGCGTGCTGCTGGTCTCCACCGACCCCGCCCACAACCTCGGCCACCTCTGGGGCCGCCCTGTGGGCGACGAGCCCGTGCGCCTCGCCGGCCCCGGGGACCTCGTCCCCGGGGCGGGGACGGCCGGCCATGTCGACGGGCTGGAGATCGACCCGGAGCGCACGGTCGAGCAGCACCTGTCCGCGGTCGCCGAGACGATGCGGCGGCTGCTTCCCGAGCGGATGCACGCACCGGCCGCCCGGCACCTCCGGCTGGCCCGGCAGGCGCCCGGCACCCACGAGTCGGCGGTGCTGGAGCGGATCGCCGAGGCGGTGGAACTCGGGGAGGAGGCCTACGACCTGGTCGTCTTCGACACCGCGCCGTCCGGCCACACACTGCGGCTGCTCGCGCTGCCCGAGCAGCTCACCTCCTGGACCGAGACCCTGCTCGCCAACCGTGACCGGTCCGAGCGGTTCGGTGCCGCGGTGCGCGGTCTCGGCGGCGGCGGGGAGAGTGACCGCGACGCCGAGCTGCGCCGCATCCTGCTGCGCCGGCGCGACCGCTTCTCCCGGCTGCGCGAGGTGGTGACGGACCCGGCGCGGACCGGATTCGTGCTCGTACTGACCGCCGAAGTGCTCCCGATCGCCGAGACCGTGGAGGTGTACGAGAAGCTCACCGGCCTCGGTGTCGACGTGGCCGCACTCGTCGCCAACCGCCGCTCTCCGGCGGACGCCGGTGAACTGCTCGACCGCCGCCGCAGGCTGGAGGACGAGCACCTCGCCCGGCTGCGGCAGCGGGTCCCGGACATCCCCCTGCTCGACGTGCCGCTGCTGCCGGGGGATCTGGTGGGCGCACAGGCCCTTGCCGCGCTGGCGGACCGGCTCGGGCCCTCCCCTTCCTGAGATTCCGCACTCCCCGCCGACCGGTGGCGCGCGCCGAGTCGGCACCTGCGCCACCGGTCGTCTTCCTTCCGACGGCCGTGTGTGTGCCGCAGTGGCCGACTCTTCGCACAGACCCGACAGGTACCTGAGCGGATCGGTGTGATCTGTTCGGGGACGCGGCTTTGCCGAGCTGTAGTGACGTCGTTTGCCGACGAGTTCGGGAGGCGCCCCGTTCCACGGACGGGTGGTGTCGACGGGCCTGGGGGGCTCCGGGGCTCTTGCCGGGGCAGCGTCGGGATGCTCCTGGTGAAAGGTGCTGGTCATGCCGTAGACGTCGAAGGCCGGGCTGTACGCGGCGATCCGGCGTGACCATCGCGGTGGCATGTCGATGCGGGGGCTCGAGCGCAAGCACGACGTGATGTGGTGGACGGTTCGCAAGGCACTGGGTTCGGCCCGGTCCGAGCCACGGAAGAAGCTGCCGCCCCGGGCGACCGCTCTGGACCCGCACGAGCCAGTGACTGATGGCATCCTCCGCGCTGGTCCTGATGCTCCGCGCAAGCAGCGGCACACCGTCACCCGCGTCTTTCACCGCCTGGCCGACGAGTACGGGGTGGATGTCTCCCAGTGCTCCGGTGCGGTTTCGCGACCTGTCGAGCGGGTTCGCCGTCGGCAGTGGCCGCGTCGGGCTGTTGCCCGGTGTTGTCGGCGCCAGCCGGACCGGTGCAGCAGCCTGGTCGCGGTCACGGCCGGTGGGTTGAAGACGGCAGCGAGTAGGTGGCGGATCTCCGGAAACCCAACTCCGCCTCCATCTGCCGCTGTCGATCACACTGTCGGAAGGCAAGCCATCGGGCAATGACAAGCGGTCCGGACCCGTCCTCGGTCCGGACCGCTCACCGCGCGCTACTCCGCGCTAGGCAGCTTGACCCGCCAGGTGGAAGTTGACGCGTTCACTGACGACGGGGAAGCCGGCCTTGGCGAAGCTCGCGGCCATGGGGAAGTTGCCCCGGTCCGTCGCTCCGCTGACGAACTCCGCGCCCTGTTCGACGAGGAAACGGGTGCATTCCGCGAGGAGGTCGTAGGCGTAGCTGTGACCACGCTGTTCCGGGACGACTCCGATGAAACCGATGGTCGGTCCGGAGGGGTTGTGAGCCGGGATGTGGATACCGGCCAGATCGCCCTCCGGCGTGTGCGCGATCTGCCACCACTCCCGCGGGGAGGGGCACCAGTGGAAGAAGTCGAGTTCCTCCTGCACCGCCTGGTCGAGGCCGCCCTTCTTGATGGCCTTGAGCGCGTGGGCGTCCAGGGTGACGGAGTGGATGCGGCGCAATGCGCCGAAGAACACGTTGTCGTCGGGTTCGGCGCTGAAGTGCAGGCGTCCGGGCCGCTCGGGCAGACCTCGCTCCGGGGTCCAGCGGTACAGGAAGCGTTCCACCAGGAGTTCGTACCCGGCGGCTCGTGCGGCGGCGAAGCGTGCCTCGGCGGCGGGGCGCAGGTCGGGCTTGTCCCGCCAGCCGCCGGGCAGGTTGATCTCGAGTTCGACCTGCCAGGGGGCGGAGCGCAGGAGTTCGGCCCCCGCCTCCTCCTCGCCCTCGGCCACGTCGAACCAGTTGATGTTGACGGGCTCCGAGTCGTCAGGGCCGCCCCACCACGCGCCGCGTGCGACGACCTCGCCGTCGCGCAGGGCGACGCGCTTCCAGTCGGGGCGGAACCGGGTACGCCGATGGCTTTCACGGGCGCCCAGTGGGTCGGGGAGAGCATCGAAGAGGTGGGCGTCGCTCGCGGAGAGTGCGTGGATGACCGGGTCGGTCATGGATTCCTCCGGGATACAGGCTGCGTGGAGCGCTCCCGGTCAGAACTCATGAACCACGCCGGGACAGTGGAAAGGGGAGCGCTGGAAAGGTGTGAGCCGCACGGCACTCGCCTCCTTCCATCCATCTCAGGGCGTGGAGCCACACGGTACGTGAGCTTCCTCCGCTCCGTCCACGGTTCGCCGTCGGCAGTGCCCGCGTCGGGCTGTTGCCCGGTGTTGTCGGCGCCAGCCGGACCGGTGCAGCAGCCTGGAGCACTCCCCGACGCTCCGGCGGGCACCGGCGACGCGGACCAGCTCGGGCAGGGGCACTTCGGTGGGTGACCGGCACAGGTAGGAGACGAGTCCGCCGGTGGCCCCGTTGCTCGGATGAGCAGGTGCCGATGGCTGCCGGTGCCGATGTGGATCCAGGCCCAGTCGTAGTACCGCGGGCCTCTCGCGCCGATTCCGGCGCTCTGCCGGTGCCGGGCCGTGGCGGGCAGGCGGCCGGCGACGGTATCGGCGCGGGCGGGAGTGCGGCCGTGGTTGATCCTTGTCCGCATCGAGCAGTCGACGGCCAGGACATAGCCGATGCCGCGCACCTCGATGGCGGCGCGGAGCCGGGGATCCTGGCCGTAGGCTTCGTCGCCGGTAATCCAGGAGGCGGTGATCCCGGCGTCCGGCACGGCTTCGATCAGCTCGACGCTGCATCGGCCCAGGCCGTGTACGGCCCGCCTGCTCGGCCAGTTGCCGGCGGTTCTTCCCCTCGACGCTCGACAGCAGCCCGAGCAGGTAGGGGCGGGCTGCGGCCCGGGACTCAACTCGCCCCAACCGGCCCGCGACCCGGGCCGTGACCTGGTCGAGCATGACCTGTCGGCGGGCTGCCGGCCCTGGTTGCCCAGGCGGTAGCGGGCGGTCAGGCGCCAGGGTCGACTTCGGGGTGCGTGAACCGCACGGGCCTGCCCAGCGACCGGGCGTAGGCGATTTCGGCTCGGGTGCTGTCCCCGATGTAGTCGCCGACTACGAGCACCTCGTCAGCGAGCCGGATCTTCGCCCGGTGCAGATCGTCGAGTCGAGCCTTCAGCGCCTCGGCCTCGACGGGATCGGACCACAACTCGTGCGGCGACTTCATGTCACAGCCCGGTTTGACGACGATCCTTCCGGCTTTGGTCTCTCGCAGATCGGCCTCGGTCATCTCGGTCATGAAGCGGGTGGAGCCGCAGATCGCGACGATACGCGGGAGGCCCAACAGCTTCTTCGCGTCGGCGAGCTTCTCCTCGGGGGTGAGCAGGTGCGGGGATGACACCGGTTCCTCCTTGTGGCGCGGTCCAAGGGATGCCTGCGCGGACGAGAAAGAGGGCGTCCGAGATCGCTTCGCGGCGAACGACGTGGACACCCTCGCGACAGCACCCTATGCGACGACCGGCGACATGCTGAAGGAGCATCCCGACCCGGCGCCGTGGCGCCCGCCGGTCGGCATTGCGCACCGCCTGAGCGATGCCGAACCGGTCGCCCTCGCCACGATGCGGGCCGTGCTCGGCCACACCTCCGAGGCCGAACGGCTCCGCCATGCCCGTGCCCGCCTGCGCCACCTCTTCCCCTGCCTGCCCCGGTAGCCCGGCCGCAGCAAGCGGCCGTGCGAGGCCGCCGGTCCGATGCGAAGAGTCAACCGGATCCCGGCCGCCACACCGCCTCGGTGTGGAGCGGCGGCGTACGGGTCGTGGACTCCACCCCGGTGGAATGCGGCCGCTCCCGCGAGACCGCCGAACGCTCCGACCTGGCAGGCCGGGCCGGATGCGGCCACTGCGCCGGCCACAGCCGCTTCTTCTGGGGCCTGCGCCTGCACCTGGTGCGCACCCCTGAGGGCCTGCCCGTAAAGGTGAACGGGAACGGCCCGGCGCAGCCCCGTTCAAGCCGCTGCGGCAGGTCATCGAATCGGTCAACGAGATTCTCAAGGGACGGCTCGACCTCGAACGGCACCGAGGGCGCACACCCGGAGGCGTCACAGTCCGCGTCATGCAACGCATCCTCGCGCTGACCGGCGCGATCTGGCACAGCGACGCCACCGGACGAACCGTCCTGCACCCACTGATCACCCACGGTCACCGACCCCTTGGAACAGATCATCCAGGGGGTGGTCCGCCACCACGTTGCCGTCCGGAGGCCGGAGATCCTGGTCGGGGCCGACAAGGCCCCCCTGGGAGGGCTCGTCCCGTAGATCCGACAGCCCGGTTACGGGGCGGAAGTCGGCTTCGGCGACGTGGCGGTCCGTCTCGCCGGCACCCGGGCACGGGCCGAAGGACCTGCCGTGGCCGGCTGATTCACCGGAAGGCGGACTCGGGCCGACGCACCGGCCGGGGGGTAGGGTCGGCGGATGCGCCAGTTAACGGGCGGTGAAGCCCTGTCAGGGATCGTGCACGAGGCGCTGGGGGCGGGAGTCCAGGTCGTCGGAGTGGACCGGTTGCGCGGCGGGAGCAAGAAAGGGGTCTACCGGGTTCGCACGAGCGGGGCACGTGCGGCGAGTGCGATCGTCTACAGCTGGGCCGAGGCCGAGAACTTCTGGCCGGAAGCGGAAGCCGTGGACCCGGCCCACCCGTTCGCTCCCGCCTCCGGGCTGGTCCCCTTCCTGGCCGCTCAGCGAAGACTGGACGCCCTTGGGGTCCGGGTCCCGGAGGTGCTTGTGGCCGACGACAGCAGACGCCACTGCCCGGCGGACGTGGCGGTTGTCGAGGACATTGCCGGCGGCACGCTGGAAGCGCTCCTGAAGACGGATCCCGCACGCGCGTCAAATGCCCTGAGCCGGCTGGCCGCGATGCTCGATGTGATGCACCGGCAGCATGGTCAGCGCTACGGCAGGGTGGACGTGCTCGAACGGGGCGACGAGGCGAGTGGCACTTCATGCGAGCGACTGGTGCTCGAGCGGGCCGTCGAGGATCTCGCCGAGGCGGCCGAACGTGACCCCGGAATCGGATCGGCCGCGGCCTCTTTGCACGATCGTCTGCTGGAACTGGCCGCACGAGTGGCTCCGCGTACCCGGTACGGACTGATCCACGGCGAACTGGGGCCCGACCACGTCCTCATCGACGCGTCCGGACACCCCGTCCTCATCGACATCGAGGGCCTGATGTTCTTCGATGTCGAGTGGGAGCACGTGTTCCTGCAGCTTCGTTTCGGCGACCAGTACCCAGCCGTGTCACGCCCAGGGCTTGATCCAGCACGGCTCGACCTCTACATGCTCGCGATGCGTCTTTCCCTGGTGGCCGGTCCCCTTCGCCTCCTCGACGGCGACTTCCCGCACCGCACGGTGATGCGGGAAGTCGCCGAGCACAATGCGAGGGAGGCACTGGCTCTGCTGGTCCGGCAGCACCGCGTCCGCCACATGCGTACCGCTCCTGTCGCCGCCTGCCTCGACGGCCGGACGTCCCGCGTTCCCTTCGCCCGTCCGGCAGTGCCGTCATCTCTCTTCGGCATTCGCGAGCCGGCTGACCGGCAACCGGCTCCGGAGCCGGTCGACGATCGCTGTTCCCCGCGATGATTGAAGCCGGCCACCACTGTGCCGGGCTGGTCGAGGCCGGCGGGGCCGGGTGCCGCGCCGTGCAGTGTCCGCTGCGGTGCGACGGCCGGAGAGCGGTGGAAGGCAGGATGCCGGAGCCCCGGTAGGCGCGGTCCGCCGGCGCGAGGGGCCGCACGCAGGAGGACGCCGACCACCGAACCAGCGGTCACGTGGGCGTTCGCCGCAGGTTCCTTCCGCTCGCATGCGACGGTGACGCGGTCCTGAGAGCCCTTGCCCACTGCCCTGTCGGGTGGGACTTGACAGGACACCCGAGAGTGAATGAACATTCATTCATGAGCTCGGCATCCATCAGCAGAACGCGTACGGCGGTCCTGGACGCGGCGCTGCAGGTCTTCTCCGAACGCACGGTCGCCGGCACGACGGTGCCGGCGATCTCCGAGCGCGCGGGAGTGGCGGTCGGCACCCTGTACCGGCACTGGCCCAGCAAAGAGGCTCTGGCCAACGCGGTCTACCGGCAGGCCAAGGAACTCTTCGCCGAGTACCTGCACCGCGGCGCGGCGGGGCGGGCGCCAGCCGACCCCGAGCAGTTGCGCGAGGCGTTCGAGGCCATGTGGGACAACCTGACCGCCTTCGCCGCCGAGCAGCCCGACGCCCTGGTCTTCGTGGAGCACCAGCAGCACGCCGGCTATCTCGATGAGGAGAGCCGGCGGCTGGCTGAGCGGGTCGACCAGATGGGCGCCGACCTGATCCGGGCCGGGCAGCGTCTGGGGCTGTTCCGCCAGACGGATCCGCGCCTGCTGACCACCATGGTCTTCGGTGTCTACGTGCAGCTGAGCAAGGCTCACCGCGCAGGCTCGGCGGCTCTGGACGCCGATGCCTGGACCGAGGCCCGCGAAGCGGTATGGAGCCTGCTCAGCCGCTGACCGCCACACCGGACCGACGCGCAGCCGCGTAGCCGGCCCGGCCCGTCGGCCGCCGGGTTCCGGCCCTTTCCGTTTCGTTTGCGGTGCTGCTCTGCCCGCCCGTCCGCACCAGCCCTCCCCCTGCGAAAGGACCTGCCATGGCCAACCCTTACGACTACTGCGGCCAGGTGGCCGTCGTCACCGGTGCCTCCTCCGGAATAGGCCGCGCCTACGCCCGCGAACTGGCCGAACGCGGCGCCGACCTGATCCTGGTCGCACGCACCGAACCGGCCCTGAAGGAGCTGGCCGAGGAGCTGGGCCGGCGCCACGGGATCACAGCCCGCGTTCTGCCGGCCGACCTGGCCGTTCCCACCGCAGGCCAGACGATCGCCGACACCCTCGCCGACTGGAACGTCCGTGCCGACATCCTGGTCAACAATGCCGGCTTCGCCTCCTACGGGCTCTTCGCCGACTCGCAGACCGCGCGCAACGCCGACATGGTGCAGGTCAACATCGCCTCCCTGGTCGACCTCACCGGGCGGCTGCTGCCCGGCATGGTCGACCGCCGCCGCGGACTGATCGTGAACATCGCCTCCAACACCGCGTTCCAGCCCCTGCCCTACTTCGCGCTCTACGCGGCCACCAAGTCCTTCGTGCTCTCCTTCACCGAGGCTCTGCACGCCGAGACGGCGTCCTCCGGAGTGCGCGTGCTCGCCCTGTGCCCCGGCGCCACTGACACCGCCTTCTTCGACCACGCCAGCGGCGCCGAACGCGGTCCGAAGCAGACGGTGGACCAGGTCATCGCCACCGCCTTCCGCGCGGTGGACCGCGGTCGGCCCAGCGCCGTCTCCGGTCTGGTCAACCGGATCGCCGCGGCCGCTTTGCCCCGAGTCCTTCCACGCCGCGCCGTACTGGCCCTGGCCCACCGCACCATGCGCCCCCGTGCCTGAGGACCGTGCCCCCGTCGCTCCTGCGCACGACTGCCACCACCGCGCTCACCCGGCCACGGCCCACCTCCTTGGCGCTGCTGCTCCGCCGGAAACGCCTTTCACGACAACCGCTACCCATCAGGGCCGTACCGCCCTGGTGACCGGAGCCTCCGCCGGCATCGGCGCCGCGTTCGCCGAAGCACTGGCGCGCCGAGGCGCCGATCTCGTCCTGGTCGCCCGGCTCGCCGAGCGACTGCACGCCATGGCCGAGGAACTGCGGGCCACGTACGAAGTCACGGTACGGGTCCGCCCCACCGACCTGGCGCGGCGCGGAGCCGCCGCCGAGTTCTTCGACGCCACCGGGCCGCAGGCTTCCGGCGGGCAGCCCCAGACCCCGCAGCAGACGGTCACCGAAGCACTGAAGTACATCGAGCGGACCAGGTGGTCGACCGTGGTCACCGGCCGCCTCAACAAGATCATGCCCCAGCTGCCCCGTCTGCTGTCCCACTCGGCCACGGCCGCGGTCGCCGAACGCGTCACCCGTCACCCCGTCCCGCCGCCGCGCTCCACGAGGTAGGCTCCCGCCGGCCACCGGACCGGCTGCGGTACGCGGCGAGCCGGACAGGATCGTCCACCGCACCGGAGGGAGCAGCACCACGCCTCCCGCCGGCAGGTCCGCGCTCGCACCGAGCACGTCTTCGCCCTAACGAAGAACCGGAAGATCCTGCGGGACTGCCGGCCCAAGGGCGGCGGCGCAGGTCCATGGACGGGACTGCGCAGGTATCCGCTCACCGTCCGCCGTGACCAGCGCGGCCACCCTTGTCCGGCAAGCGCCTCCAAGATCGGCACACTGAGCTGTCCCCGAGCCGCCTGGCCGGGCGGGTGGTCGTGGTGAGTGGAGGGCGGTGTCCGGACGGGAAGAAGTTTCTGGTGGACGGGTCCACGACCAGGACCGCCTGTTCGCCGGGAGCTTCCGCGTGCTCGGCTACCCAGTCGGCGTCGATCTGTCCACCTCGGCCCCGCGTCTCCTCACCCGTGAGCTGACCGCACATCGCCACCAACAGGGCGCGCCGTGGCGCTGGCTGACCACCGGACGGCAGGCTCTGCCGGTGCCGGCCCGGCTGAGGGCGCGGCCACAACCACACTCAGCTCACCGCAGGGTGCGGAATCGGCATCGCCACCGCCTTACCGGTACATCACCGAGCCGTCGGCCTCCCGGCCTCCCGGAGCGCCAGCGCCCGCGCGGTGCGGCTCGCGGTGAGGCCGGGGTTCACCGAGGCGGAGCAGTCCAGGAATGGGGCGCCGAGCGGTGGTTCGGTGTGTGGTGCCCGGCCGTGCCGCCTGGCTGAGCCCGCGTTCGGCGGCGCAGGGCCGCCGGGCGGACCGCACGGGCGTCAGCCTCGGCACGCCGCTGGGCCTCGGGCAGTACGCCGGGAGGGGGAACCGCACGAGGAAGGGGCAAGGAGCAGCCGGGGCGCGGCACCGGTCACCGGGACCCGCGCGTTCGAGTTCGGCGGCCGTCCCGCCGTCGTGCCGGAGGAGGGCCGTGGTGGGGGGCACCACCACCACGGCCCGGTGGTTCATCCGGTCGTGGTGAGGAAGCCGAGCAGCTCGGCCAGGAGCTGGGCGGGCGCGTCCAGCGGAACGAGATGGCCCGCGTCGGGGATGAGGCGCAGCCGTGCGCCGGGGATGAGAGCGGCCAGTTCGTGGGCCTTCGCGGCGGGGATCCAGGTGTCCTGCTCGCCCCAGCACACGGTGACGGGAACGGTGATCTGCGGATACAGGCCCTGGATCTCGTCGGTGAAGCGCTGGTCGGCCTGGGCGATCTGGCGGTAGAAAGCCGCCTGCCCCGTCTCGTCGGACCAGGGCAGCAGGAGAGCATCGGCCGTGCCGGGGCGCAGCCCCCTGTGACTTGCCGAGGCGATGTACTCCCTTACCAGCGCGCGGTGCAGCGGCGGCGGGAGCTGTTCGAAGACCTCGGTGTTCTCCCCGACCAGCCGGAAGAAGGGCGAACCCCAGGGGGCGAGTGCGACGGGGTCGACCAGCGCCAGCCTGCGGTACTCGGCCCCGTGCAGCAGATGGGCGCGCAGGGACACGCACCCGCCGAAGTCGTGTGCGACCACCGAGGGCCGGGACAGTCCCCAGTGTTGGAGGAGTCCGCCGAACAGCTCTCCCTGCGCCGCGAGTGACACGTCCTGGCCGCTGAACTTCTCGGACGCGCCGTAGCCGGGCATGTCCCACACGAACACCTGGTAGCGCCGGGCCGCCAGGGCGCGGGCGATCTCCTGCCAGACGTAGGAGGAGAACGGTGTGCCGTGCATCAGGACCACCGGCTCCCCGTCCTTCGGTCCCAACCGGTCCCAGCGGACGGTTCCGGACGGGCTGTCGTAGGTCCGGTGCAACTGCCAGCCTGCCAAAGCGGCCTTTCCTTTCGTGAGCGCGTGTCCGGCCGTGGTGTGCACGGCCCCGGAGCGGTGCCGTGCGCACCGCGGACAGCTTCTCAACCGGCGACCGGTACACCGCGTACCAGGTAGCGGGCCAGGCGCCGGGGCGAGAGTGCGGACCGCCTCGGCGCAGGTGGCCGGTCCGTCCGTCCCGGTACAAGGCCTCGATGCCCGGATGTCCGCGCAGCCAGGCTTCCGCAGTGGCGGCTTCGCGGCCGGGCGGTACCTCGATCCGCTCACCGGTCCCGGCGTTGATGACGATCGTTGCGTAGCTCTGCCGGCGCCCCAGGGCGAAGTCGTCGACCCCGGTCACCCGCGGGATCCGCACCGCCGGCACGGGCACCCGCCGCAGCAGCCGCGGGGCGGAGGCGTACGGCACGGGCACGGCCGGCGATCGGGCGGGTCGGGCGGACGCCCGGCCGCACAACTCCCTGACCAGCTCGGAGAGCCGGCCGGTCAGACGTGTGGTGCGGCACTGATGGCGCTCCAGAAGTCCGGGGACCTGCTCTGGGAAGGCCTGCCGCCTGCCGCCTGCCGCCTGCAGCCCAGGACCGGACAGACCGGCCGTCGTGTCCTCACCCGGACCACGACCTGCCGGCCGTCGACCGGCACATCCCGCACCGTCCGGCCGTTCACTCGGTCCGAGCGGAAGCACGGCAGTCACTGTCGGCGTACGTCTGAACGTGCTCAACCCCGTACAGGTGAACGTGCTCAGCTGACGATGCGCCGACCACGGGTTCTCGTCAGTCCGCGGTGGACGGTCGACAGCGTCAGACGGCCGGGCACTTCTCACGCCACCTTGATGACGACCTTGCCCGAGGCGTGACCGTTCTCGACGGTGGCGAGGGCGGCCGGGGCGTCGGAGAGCGGATGGACCGCGGTGATCACGGGTGCGAGGAGTCCGTCGAGGGCCAGCCGGGCCGACCGCTCCAGGTTCTCGCGGTCGACGCGACGCTCGACGAAACGCCCGCCGAGATCGGGCACGGACATATCACCCACAGCGATGACGTTGCGGGGATCCTGGGCCAGCGGAGCGACCGTCCGCAGCGAGGTGCCTCCGGCCAGGTCGACGATCCCGTCGAAGCCGTCCGGAACCAGCTCGCGTGCCGCGGCGGCGACGTCCTCGGCGGTGTAGTCGACGAACCGCACCCCGATGGCCTCGGCATGCTCGCGTTTGGTGGTACTCCCGGTGCCGACCACACGCAGCTCGCGCCCGATGGCCGGCCGGGCGACGGCGAGGCCGACCCCGCCCCCGACTCCGTTGACCAGGACCGTGGCACCGGCCGGGAGGCCGAGCTGGTCGAGCACGTCCACCGCGGTCGTCCCGGCCACCGGCAGCGTTGCCGCCACGGTCGCGGACAGGCCCTGCGGGATGCGCGCGGTGTTCGGCGCGGACAGCACCGTCGTCTCGGCGTAGGTGCCGCCACCGGTGAGTGCGAAGCCGAAGACCGCGTCACCCACCTCGAGCCCGTTGACGTCCTCGCCCCGGGCGAGGACGGTTCCGGCTGCCTCCATGCCCAGCACACGGGGAAACGGACGCCCGCCGTCGAGCCCGTCGACCGGACCCGAGCGCAGAAGGTGGTCCAGGGGATTCACGCCGGCGACGTCGACCTGGACCAGCACCTCGCCGCGACCGGGGACAGGGTCGGGACGATCGAAGAACTCCCGCACCTCGGGCCCGCCATACCTGCCGAAACCCCACGCCTGCCCCATCTTCCGCGGCCTCTCGTACGACCGGCCCGGTGATTCCGGGCGTTGTCGCCATCCTCACCTCTGACATTGATGTGAGGGGCAACCGGCTGAGACGCAGATCACAGCGTCAGACCGACCGCGCCACCGGTTCCGGGGCCGTGGACAGCTCCGTCCGGTGCCGGCTGTTGGCCCTGATCAGCACGTCGAGTGCATTCCGGGTCTCGATCAGGTGCGCGATGTCGGCGTCGATCCGGTCGCGCTCGCGCATCATCGCCGTGAACGTCTCCTCGGCGACGCCCAGGTCACCCGGGAGGTCCACACACGGCAGCACAGTCGCGATCACCCTGCTGGACATACCCGCGTCGAACAGCTGCCGGATGAGTGACACGCGCTGGACCGCGGCATCGGAATAGTGACGCTGCCCCGCGTCGGAGCGTGAGCTTGTCAGCAGGCCCTGCTCTTCGTAGTACCGCAGTGAGCGCGGACTCACGCCCGTGCGCTTGGACAACTCGCCTGTCCGCATCCCTGAGAGCCTACGCCCGCGTGCTCCGGGTTCGGACCGCCGTCGAGTCATGGACGCCCGCGGACACCCCCACGGCCGCGGGGTTGTCCTTCGAGGACGAGATCGAGACCGTCCTCCTCATCCGCTGCCCGTGCGGAGGAGCGGGTTCGCTGCGAGCCAGCGGCGGATTTGCCGGGCCCGCTGCTCGTCCCCGAGACGGTCACTCATGTGTGCCTCCGCCTCCAACACGCCGTGCAGGGAGGTGAGCACGCTGGTTGTGGTGCCACCGAGAGCGCGGCAGATCCTCACCGCCTCGTCCGCTGCGACCAGCGCGCCCGGCGGATCGCCCGTCATACAGCGCAGGGACGCGAGGACGGCCAGCGCGTCGACGAGCTCGGACTCGCCGGCCTCCGCGTCGGCCGCCGCCAGGTGACGCCGGATCTGCACCGACTCCTCGGTGACCTGCACAGCCTCCTCGTACTGTTCCGCCCCGAACAGCAGCATGCCGAGGTGGAGCAGGCACTTGGCGATGTAGGCGTACACCTGCGGAGGAACCCCGGTCAGACGCTGCCACACGCCAACGGCACTGCGTAGATTCTCCACCGCGTCCTGAGAGCGTCCGGTCTCCATCTGAAGCCAGCCCAGCCGCGTCGAGCGAAGGAGGTGCTCCAGGGACTCGTCGGCCAGACCTGTCCGGATGCGGTGCCGTCCGATTGCGACGGCCTGCTCCAGGACGCCGATCGCCTCCACGACACGGCCGACCCCTTCGAGCAGATTGCTCTGGTTGTTCAGGGCGGAGAGCAGCGAGGGCTCCCACCGCAGGTCGGTCCGAGCCAGACGGCGCATGCGTTCCACGCCCTTCTCGGTGACGTGGAGGGCCTCCTGCCGGTGTCCGGCCTGCACCAGCCGAACACCGAGTTTGATCAGGGATTCGGTCAGCAACACCTCGTCTCCCGAACCCGGTTCGGCCACACGCTCGTACAAGTCCACCGCTTGTGTGAGCACCCGGAGCGCCTTGTCAGGACGCCCCGCTTCCCAGAACTGCGGCTCCAGGTTCGTCAGCCGGAATGCGACGCTGCTTTGTTCACGGGGCTCCGCGTCGGTCTCATGGGCGAGCCGGCACAGCAGGTCCACCGCCTCCTCCACGGCCGGGAGCGCCTCCCCGTCCCGGCCCACCCTCCGCAGGCAGTCGCTCAGATTGACGAGGACGTGTACGTACAGGAGGCGGTGTCCGCTGTCGGCTTGCACCACGTCGCGCAGGATCCCGACCGCATTCTCCTGGTGCTGCAGCGCTTCCTCGTGGCGCTGCGCCCGCGTCAGTTGCCGGCTGAGGCTGTCCAGCGACAGAGCGTGACTCGTCACCGCGGCGGGAGAGTCCTCAATCCGTACGCGGCGCTTGCCGAGCGTCACCCGCTCCTGCGCGACCCGCAACGCCAGCATCTCCAGGCAGCTCTCCCTGTGCGGCAGGAGAACACTCAGGTACACCAGGGTCCCGTGGTCGAGTTCCGCCCGGTCGATTGACCGGAGCAGTTCCTGCTCGATGTGCCGCGCCTGTTCCACCCGGCCGGCTTCGTGATGTGCTGTCGCGGCGCGTACGAGCACGGTGAACAGCTGGATCTGCTGGTCGGTGGAGCCGTCGGCGAACAGGGGGGCCACGGGCAGGGACAGGGCGGGATCGAACAGGACCCGGCAGACGTGGTGTTCGCCGACGCGGTCGGGCCGGAGGGCACCCCAGTAGCGGTCCTGCTCCGGTGGGTAGAGGGAGCGGAGCCAGGCGGCGACGCCCTCGACGGTGCGGACGGGGAGACCGAGGACACCGCGGAGCGTGGCCACGGCCTCGGCCTGGTCGGCTGCCCCGCATAATGTGGCGACGGCCACGGCGGTGTGCAGAGTCTCGTTCAAACTGTCCGGTGGTACACCGTCGAGCCGCCCCGCGTGGTCGCGGGCGGACCGCATCCAGTACCGCTGCTCGTGGCGGAGGAGGACGGCGGCAGAGTCGTCCGGGGAGCGCGTGACGTGCGCGGTCCCGTGTTGCAGCAGCGCCGTCAGGGCTCTCGTCAGCAGCGTGAGTGCGCAGGCGTACTCCTCGTCCGCCAGGTCGCGCGGGGGCCTCAACGCACGGGCGAGGACGCCCCACCCGGCCTTCGGACGGCCGGGGAAGTCCGGAAGCCGGTCCAGCAGGCGGGCGAAGTCGGTCACCGCACCGGTGTAGAGCGCGGCCCGCGCCTCCTGCGATTCTGTGGCGGGGGCCAGCGGGGCGAGCGCGGTGACGGGGGCGCGGGCGAGGATCTCTTCCGCGTACGCCGCGCCGAGACCGTCCTGCCGCCAGCTGCCGTCGGCACGGGCGAGGAGCAGGACTCTCGTCGGGTGGCGGGTGGTGCGCAGGTGCTCGACGACGCGGCGCACGAGGTTCGGCCGGGAGTCCGCGTAGTCGATGACCAGCAGCAAAGGAAGCGCGGTGTCCAAGGACGACAGCTTGTCGGCGGGTACGTCTCTGTCGCGCAGCGACGTCCGCAGGTGCCCGGTGACCCAGCCCTGCCCGCGGAGCTCGTCAGTCAGGCGCCGGGCGAGACGGGTCTTGCCCTGACCGGCGGGCCCGGTGACGACGCGGACGGAGAAGGTCTGAGGGTCGTGCTCGCACCAGTCCCTCAGTTCGCGCAGTTCCCTCTCCCGCCCGTGGAACGTGACGACCTCGGCGTCGGCCCGCAACAGCATGGCGGGAGAGCGCAGGTCCCCTTCGCGGGCTGCCGGTTCCAGCAGCTCGGCCGGTTCAGCCGGCTCCAGGAGGGGGTCCCAGCCCAGGGAATGCTCCGTGATCACCGCGCGGAAGTCATCGCACTTCAGGAGTTCGGCGGCCGGTGTGGCGACCAGCCAGCTCCCGCCTGTCGCCTGCCGGTCCACGCGGACCACTCCGCACACCAGGTCGCCGCCTTGTCCGCACAGCAGGGCAGCGCCGGACATGCCCGCCAAGGGGCCGGAGAGGGTTGGATCCCTGCTGAGGATTTCGTAGCGCTGGGCCAGCGAACCGGTGCCCGGCAGGATGTCGCCGTCCACCTGCCCGTCCAGGCGCGTGCCGCCGGCGGTGCGCTGCTGCTGGGGGAAGCCGACCATGGTGGCCGGGTACCGCCGGGTGCCGATGAGGTGGCCCCACCGCTGGGGCGGTTGGCTGCGCAGATCGGCGAGCGATCCGGGGGCCTCCCAGTCCGGTACGTTGCCGACCTCGACCAGGGCGGCGTCGACGGTGTCGGTGCAGCGGTACCAGCGCACCCGTGCGGTGAACTGCCTCGACCCTGCGTCGGGCCGGCACACCGTCACGGTGCCCGGGGCCGGCCCCGACGCGTCACCCAGGACGTGTGCAGCGGTCAGCACGAGACGTGGTGCCACCAGATAGCCGGATCCGAAGCGCGTCGTCCCGTCCCCCGGCGCCTCCTCCCCGGGTCGGAACATCCCCGGCCGGTAGCGGCGCACCTGCACGCGCCGGTCCCACTCGATCACGATGCTCGCCCCCGTCCCCCGGCGCTCGCGTGCCGCCTGCTATTCCCAGGCGCCGACGAGAACGTCACCGCCGTCGGGGCGGTGCGGTTTGAGCTGCACTGTGACCGTGTGCGTCGTCCGGTCCGCTCTTTCCCGCCTGGCGCCGAAAGTGACGACACTGAAGCGCAGCCCGCCGTCGGCTCCCCGGGTGCGGGTCAGCTCCATGCCGAGTTCCAGCGTGATGTCGCCCAGGCCGAACAGCACACCCTTGTGCCCGGCATCGGTGCCGTCGAGGCCGGCGATCCTGGCCTGAGCCTCGGCGATCTGGTCACGCAGCAGCGTGATCGCGTCCGCGAGGTCCAGTCCCTGCTCGCCGTGCCCGTTCCCGCTTCCCATCCCCAGTCCCCCTCGTCCACCAGCCGAGTTCCGCCGGTACGGAAGGGGACGATAACCGAACGTGGTGCCGTTCACACCGTCTTCGGTGAAGCCGCTGTGAACGGGGCCGGCGTGGCGGGGCCCGGCCACACGAACCGACGAACCCACCCTGGCCAGTAGGCCAGCAGGCCCACAACCGAACTGTGCGGGCGGGGGACCTAGGCTTTTCGGACTACGGCGTGGCGGGCTCGGCCTTCCGCCGAGCCCGCCACGCCGGCTCCCTAGCGGAGCCGGAATCGTGTCATGCCGTCAGCGTTGCAGTGTCAGCAGACCCGGGCGGTAGGGCAGGAGGCCGTAGTCGCCGCCGGAGTTGGGGCTGCGTCCCTGGTAGAGCAACTGCAGATTGCAGGGATCGACGGTCATGGTCTGATCGGGGCTGGTGCGGATCAGTTCGCCGTGGCTGATGTCGTTGGTCCAGGTGGCGCCACTGTTGGCCTTGCCGGCGAAGGGATTGTTTTCGGTCGCGGCCTGGGGTGTCCAGGAGCCGTTCAGGCTGGTGGCCGTGAAGGAGCGGAAGTACCGGCCCTGCGAGCCGATCGCCTCGACGATCATGAGGTAGCGGTTCTGGCCCTGCAACTTGTAGACCTGTGGGGCTTCGAACAGGTTGTTCGTCGTGTCGCTCATGATTACTGTCGAAGCCGAGCCGAAGTTGCCCGGGAAGTTCCCGATCGGCATGTTCGCCCGGTAGATCTTGCCGTTGTCACCGGCGAAGAACAGGTACATGTTCGTGCCGTCGCCGATGAGCGTCTGGTCGATGGGCCCTGTTCCGGAGTCGGAGATGCTTCCGGAGAAGAGCACCTGCTCGGATGACCAGCCGTTCGGGTTGGTGGGGTCGCTCGACGTCCGGTAGGAGAAGGCGGTCCTGCCCCACTGGTAGGCGAGCACCCAGACGTTCTTCGGAGCGAAGTAGAAGAGCGTGGGTGCGACGGTGGAATTGGACATCGTGTTCTGGCTGGCCGAGGCCATCTCCGACCAATTGGTGAACAGGCCGAAGTTCATCGAACCCCACCTCGTCCCCGTGTCGTGCGTGGTCGCGTAGACGAGTTGTCTGCCGTTGTAGGGGGCGACGGTGAAGTCCTTGAGCGAGACCCACCCCTGCTTGGGCTGCGCCAGCGCGCCCGTCGATGTCCAGCGGTAGGTCGACGGAAGATCACACGAGCCGGGGGTTTCGGTGCCGACCTTGACGAGCCGCCACTGCTGGTTGGCGCCGCCCCAGTCGTCGTACTGGACGATGTTCGCGTTGTCGGCGGTGGAGGCACCTTGCACTTCGAGGGCCTTGTTGCTGTGGCGCGAGACGAGCCTCACGTAGCCGTCCGAACTGTCGGCCAGCCGCCACTGCTGGTTGGTGCCGTTCAGGTCGGTCCACTGGACGACCGAGCCGCCGTTCGCGGTGGACCAGTTGTAGACGTCCAGTACCTTGCCCGAGTGGCGGGACTTGATGCGGTAGTAGCCGTCGCCGGAATCGACGAACTGCCACTGCTGCTGGTTCTGGTTGTTCCTGGTCCATTGGGTGATGCGGGCGCCGTCGTCGGTCGCCAGGTTGTAGACATCCAGGGCTTTGCCGCTGTTGCGGTTGACCAGCACATACGAGGCGTTGGGGTCTACGGTTGCGGCTTCGGCGGGCTGGGCACCGAGGAAGGCGGCCGCCAGCAGTAAGGAAACAAAGACGCCGAGTAGGCGCCTTGGGTGGACCGGAGACGGGTGGCGAAGCCACATCAGAGGGCCTCCTTGGGGGCGGGGGTGAGATGACGCCGATGAACCGTGGAACGGCCGTGCCGGAGGCAAGGGCGGGTTCGAAAGTTTCGGAGGTTTCCCGGTTCTGTGACGCCACAAGCTAGGAAGGCGGGGCCTTCCGGTCAAGGCCTGTCGCCGAGCTGTCCGTAAACACTTCCTTCCCCTCGGAGGCGACAAGCCGTCACGCCGACTGGGCTTCCGCAGGTTCATGGTGCGGCTCGCCGGTCCAGGGATCCGCCCGGCTCGCGAGGGTTCGAAAGTTTCGCGTGCGGGGCGAAAATCTTTCGCGCCGCGAGGGTTGACGAGGTGCTGTCAATTCCTCAGTATCTTGTCTGGATGGTCGACCATGGTTCGATACTTCGAACGTCGTGGTCCTGTGCGGACTGCGCTGTACGGCAGAGCCGCGCACAGCAGCACGACAGATCCACACACCGAAACACCCGCGCCACCCCGTTCTTCGTTCCGGTGAGGCTCACACCGGCGCATCCTGACGCCTCGTGCAGGCGGAGAGGTGCGCGACGGCGCGTGACGCCCCCGGCTGAGCAGCGTTGGAGTGCCCCCGTGCCTGTGTCGGAAGACCGCTGCCGCCCGGCGTACGTCACTCGGCGGCCGGCCGGGCGCCGTCCGTGCCGGTCGAGATCCTCCCGGCTCCCATGACCGCGGTGTCCGGTGGTTCCGTTATTTCTACCTTGGAGGCACAGCCATGGGCTCTCATGCCCTTCCCAGATCCGTTGTCCGGCGGAAGCTCCGCGCTCTGCTGCTGACGCTGGTCGCCGGCGTCCTCGGTGTGGTCGCCGCACTGGTCGCGCCACCGTCCGCTCAGGCAGCCGAGAGCACGCTCGGCGCCGCCGCGGCGCAGAGCGGCCGCTACTTCGGCGTCGCCATCGCCGCGAACAGGCTGAGCGACTCGACGTACGCGACGATCGCGGCCCGTGAGTTCAACTCGGTGACGGCCGAGAACGAGATGAAGATCGACGCCACCCAGCCGCAGCGGGGCCAGTTCAACTTCACCGCCGCCGACCGCGTCTACAACTGGGCGGTGCAGAACGGCAAGGAGGTGCGCGGCCACACCCTGGCCTGGCACTCCCAGCAGCCCGGCTGGATGCAGAACCTCAGCGGCAGCGCACTGCGCCAGGCGATGATCGACCACATCAACGGCGTGATGAGCCACTACAAGGGCAAGATCGCGCAGTGGGACGTCGTGAACGAGGCCTTCGCCGACGGCAGTTCGGGAGCCCGGCGCGACTCCAACCTGCAGCGCACCGGCAACGACTGGATCGAGGTCGCCTTCCGCACCGCGCGCGCCGCCGACCCGTCCGCCAAACTCTGCTACAACGACTACAACGTCGAGAACTGGACCTGGGCCAAGACCCAGGCCATGTACCGCATGGTGAAGGACTTCAAGCAGCGCGGCGTGCCGATCGACTGCGTCGGCTTCCAGTCGCACTTCAACAGCGGCAGCCCCTACAACAGCAACTTCCGCACCACGCTGCAGGAGTTCGCCGCCCTCGGCGTTGACGTGGCCATCACCGAACTCGACATCCAGGGAGCCTCGCCCTCGACCTACGCCGCCGTGGTCAACGACTGCCTGGCCGTCTCCCGTTGCCTCGGTGTCACCGTCTGGGGCGTGCGCGACAGCGACTCGTGGCGCTCGGAGCACACGCCGCTGTTGTTCTACAACAACGGCAGCAAGAAGCCCGCGTACACCGCCGTCCTCGACGCACTCAACGGCGGCTCCACCACTCCGCCGCCCGGGGACGGCAACACGATCAAGGGCGTCGGTTCGGGCCGCTGCCTGGACGTGCCCAACGCCAGCACCACCGACGGCACCCAGGTCCATCTGTGGGACTGCCACAACGGCACCAACCAGCAGTGGACGTACACCGATGCCGGCGAGCTCAGGGTCTACGGCGACAAGTGCCTGGACGCCGCCGGCACCGGTAACGGTGCCAAGGTCCAGATCTACAGCTGCTGGGGTGGCGACAACCAGAAGTGGCGCCTGAACTCCGACGGATCCATCGTCGGCGTCCAGTCCGGCCTCTGCCTCGACGCCGTCGGGGCCGGCACCGCCAACGGCACCCTGATCCAGCTCTACTCCTGCTCGAACGGCAGCAACCAGCGCTGGACCCGCGCCTGACAAGGCCCGCCACCGACGAAAGGGGGAATCGGTGACGGCCTACGGTGCTGCTTCCCCCACCCCACCACGAGGTCGTCGCTGATGGTCACGAGGGTCGCCGCCGTGACGGCGGCGACCCTCGTGACCGGCTTGCTCGCCGGAGTGAATCCGGCACCCGCCGAGGCGGCGACAGCGAGGTTCTTCGGCGTGGCCACTGAACGGGTGACGGGCAGGGCCGCGTGACGAGCGAGACCCCTGGGTGGTTGGTCGAGGTGTCTGACGTCTCAACTCACCAGCCAAGGAGTCTTGTTGCCGACCTGCCCTGCCGCACTCGGCCTGCCGCACACGCTCGCGGAGTGGGTCACCGTGCTCATCGTCACCCGCGAGGGCGACCGCCGCTGCAAGCTCCCGCCCCACCAGCGGGCCATGGCCGCCCCGGTCCACCTGCGCGAGCACCCCACCCTCGCCAAGATCGCCGCAGGCTTCGGCATCAGCGAAGCCACCGCCCACGCCTACGTACACAGCGGGACCGCGCTGCCGGCGGACAAGGCTCCCTCCCTCGCCCGCGCCCTGCGGCGGGCCGGGCCGGACTACGTGCTGGTGGGCGGCACCCTCGCCGAGTGCGACCGGGTCGGCGACGGCGAAGGCGACTACTCCGGCAAGGCCCGGCGGCACGGCGTGACCATCCAGGCCGTCACCGGCCCGGCCTCCGCCGCTGACACCGGCCTGCCACCCGCGACCAAGGTCTTCGGCGGCGCGGCCGCTCTCGCGCTCGGTATCGCCGCGGTGCTGCTGCTCCTGGTCGTCCGGCCCTGCCTGAACGGCGCCGACCACGCTTCCTTCCCCTGCCGGGCCGGGCTGGACGAGGCTGCCGTCCGCGCCTGCACGGGCGGCGACCCCCGCCCCGCCCAGGTGCGGGTGATGTCCATCATCGCGATGGCCAAGTCCGCCCGGCTGCGCTGGGCGGTCGACTGCAGCCTGACCGCCCTGGCCCTCCTCGCGCTGGCCGCCGCCGGCGCCGCCTGGTGACGGCGGCCGCGATGACCGCCTCCGGCCGTATCGACCGTGTCCGCGCCGCGGCCGCCACCTGGCCCGCCTCGCAGGTCCTGTCCCCGGACGCCCTGCGCGGCGCGGTCAGCGACGACTTCTCTGTCGAGCTCACCGTGTTGAGCACGAGCTGACCTCAGTCCAAGGGCCAAGTCCCGCACCCGGCACCGGGGTTCAACCCACGCGAAGCGGCCCGCGATCCGCTGCGTCAGGCCCTCGAACGACTCCTGCCAGCGGGCACGGTCTACGCTGTGACCTGCGGCCACCGCATGATCTCCAGTCTTCACACACCGATGATCAACGGTGGCCGCACCCGTTTTCACAGCGCCCTCACCGCAGATCGTGCCTGGAGGACATATGCAACACGGCGAAGTCTGGTGGGTCGAGTTTGATGAGCGACGGCCGGTCGTGCTGCTGCCGGGAGACGAGGCGTCCGGGCTCCGGGCGATGCAGGTCGTCGCTCCGGCGGGCGTCGACATCAGCGGTCTGGGCGTGGAAGTGGCCGTGGGCGCCACGGAAGGACTGCCCTTTGAAGGCGTGCTGCGGTTCGCGTTCCCGCGTCCAGGCTTCACCCCGTGCACGTGGCTGACCACCGTCTCCCGGGACGACCTGATCGAGCGGGCAGGCGTGCTGTCCTCCGTGAAGCTCAGCGAGATTGAGGACGCCCTCCGTGTTGCTGGACAGCCGCAGGAGTGGACCGAGACGGCAGCCGCGAAGCTCAGCGAGATGAAGGATGCCCTCCGCCTCGGCGGACTGGAATAAGCGGGCAAGGGACGGACGCCGCCGACGGTGTGGACGATCTCGTCCAGATGGTCAACGCTGCAGCGGTGCGCCCCGCACCTTCCGGCGGGCCCGGCTCGTGAGCATCTTGGTCGTGTCGGTGGACCGGCCGATGATCTCGCCGATCTCGGCGAAGGGCACCGCGAACATGTCGTGCAGGACGAACGCCAGCCGCTCGGTGGGGGTGAGGGTGTCGCGGCCCACCAGCAGGGCGAGCCCGACCGATTCGGCGAGCACCGCGTTGTCCTCGGGCGCCGCTCCGTCGTCCACGGTCACCACCAGCTCGGGCAGCCGGTCCTCGTACGACAGCACGGCCCGGTTCTTCCGCGACCGCTCGGTGTGGCGCTGGGTGAGTGCGTTGCGTGGGACGCCGGCTTCGAGGGCGAGGGCGACGATGGTCAGCGGCCGTCGGAGCGTTCGGGGCGTCCGTGCAGGATGCGGTCCATCGCGGCGCGGATGCGGTCGCGTTCGTCCAGGGCGGGGTGAGGCGAGGTCGGCTCCGGCGTAGCGGGCCCGGAGGTTGGTGGCGGTGCCCGCGCCGTAGACGAACAGGGCGACAAACAGCAGGGCCGGGGTGCCCAGGACAGCGGCGGTGATGACGTCGGCGGAGCCGACGGCGACGGCAGGTGCGCGGTTCCTCCGCCATCAGTGCGATGCCGGCTCGTCCGCGCACCGGGATGCCCAGGCCGGGCCCGCCCTAAGGTGAAGAAGTGCCCTGCCCGGATCCCTCGCCAGGAGGAGCCCTTCCGGTTTCCGGTCCCGCGCCGCAGTGAACGCTGCCATCCCGGGTGTGAGTAGTTGAGGTACAGGAAATCCCGGTGAGATTGATCTTGCTTGGGTTCGCCTACCTGGGGTTCAGCCAAGGTGAGGCCAAAAGCCACAATGCCGCGATGAGCGCGGTCCTGAGGGCATGAACATCGAGGTCTTGGTCGTGCCGGACTGCCCGAGCGAGGAGCCCGCGGCCGACCTGCTGCGGCGAGCGCTGGACGATATTGGTCTGCGCGACATCGGGTTCGCCACCCGCGTGGTCACGGGGCAGGAAGAGGCCGAGCGGATCGGCTTCACCAGCTCGCCGACCATCCTGGTCGACGGACGCGACCCGTTCGCAGAACCGGAGGGTCAGCCGAGATACGGCCGGAATGGATAGCAGCGCGATCTTGAGTGTGTGATCGGTGCCCCTGCGGACCGATGTGACACAGAACGTTGCCGAGTCGCCCCAACCGCCGGAGTGGATCTCCGCAGGTCGCCCGGGGCGGCTCGGGCTCTGTGTCACACGGCCGGTGCCCGTCCGGGGACGGGATTCAGCAGCAGCCGGGCGGCGTGTCGCCGGTGAGGAGCGCCTCGGTGAGGGGTCGGCCGAGCCGGTACGCCTCGAACACGGGCAGGACGGTGGCGCCAGGGTGCTGATCGAGCCGGTCCTTGCCCGCGTCGGGGGTGGCGAAGAAGTGGACCTGGTTGCAGAAGGCGGTGCGGATGGAGGCCGGGGCGTCGGGGGTGACGATCGAGACGACGGCGGTGGTCGGCTCCACGCTGGTGACCTGGTCCGGTTCGACGGTGAGGCGGACGGGGGTGCCGGTGGCGTGGCAGGGGGAGGTGACGCGGGCGGGGCGGCCGAGGACGGCGGGGAAGATGAGGGTGTCCAGCGCGCACCAGGTGTAGAGCTTGCGCCCGTCGACCTCGAAGTGGTGCGGGGTGGGGTTCTGGGTGAGGCCGCTGCCGGTGATCCGGCCGCTCTCGTCGTATTCGGTGTCGGGGTTGGCGGCGAGGGCCCCGCGGACCTGGTCGGGGGTGCGGCCGGTGGCCTGGGCGATCTGCTCGACGGTCACGGGTCGGCCCTGGGCGAGAAGTTGGAGGAGCGGGCGCCACAGCCAGGGGCGGGCGCTGGCGGCTCCGCCGCCGTTGAACGCGGCGGTCAGCCGGGTGGCGAGCTGCTGGGCCTGGGAGTCCATGGGCGCGGGTCCTTTCCGGTGGTGGGTGGGGTGGGTCAGCCGGCGCAGCAGGAGAGCTTGGCGACGTCGGAGGTGAAGGTCTGGGCGGCGAGCTTCAACGCTTCGGCCATGGTCAGGTAGGGGTGCCAGGTGTGGGCGAGCTGGTCGACGGTCATCCCGGCGGTGATGGCGTAGGTGGCGGCGGTGATGATGTCGCCGGCGCTGTCGGCCAGGACGTGGGCGGCCAGCAGCTTCCCGCTGCCGCGTTCGGCGATGAGCTTGACCAGCCCGCGGGTGTCCCGGTTGACCAAGGCTCGGGGGACGTTCTCCAGCGGCAGGGTGCGGGTCTGGTGGGCGATACCGGCCTCGGTCAGCTGGGCCTCGGTCATCCCGACCGAGGCGATGGCGGGGCTGGTGAAGGTGACCTTCGGCAGCGCGGTGTAGTCCAGGGTGCGCTCGACGCCGTCCAGGGCGTTGTCGGCGACCAGGGTTCCGTGCGCGGCGGCGACGTACACGAAGTCCGGGTGGCCGGTGACGTCTCCGGCCGCCCAGATGCGCGGGTTGCCGGTGCGCAAGTACTCGTCCACCACGACCTCGCCGCTCTCGCCGGTCTTCACCCCGACCCGCTCCAGGCCGAGTCCGTCGGTGACGGGCCGTCGTCCGGTGGCGATCAGCAGGCGACTGGCGCGCACCTGCTGCTCACCGTCGGGGCCGGTGAGGGTGGCGAGGATTCCGTCGCCGTCGCGGCGGACCGCACGGAGCTGGGTGCGGGTGTGGACGGTGATGCCCTCCTCGCGGAAGATGTCCTCGATTCCGGCGGAGATCTCCGGCTCTTCCCAAGAGGCCAGACGGGAGCGGACGGCCAGGGTGACCCGGCTGCCGAGGCGGGCGAAGAGCTGGGCCTGCTCCAGGCCGACGTAGCCGCCGCCGAGGACCAGCAGGTGCTCGGGGAGTTGCTGGAGTTCCATGGCGGTGGTGGAGGTCAGGTGGTCCACCTGGTCCAGGCCGTCGATGGGCGGCGCGGTGGGGGCGGAGCCGGTGGCGATCAGGTAGTGGGCGGCCTCGATGGTGGTGGTGCCGCCGTCGTTCAGCGCGACCTGCAGGACGGGGCCGTCGGCGAAGGTGGCGGTGCCGTGCACGATCCGCCAGCCGTACTCGGCGGCCAGGTCGGTGTACTTCTCCGCCCGCAGCTGTCCCACCAGCGTGTCCTTGCCGCCGATCAGCGCGGGGAAGTCCAGCGCGGGCTCGGTGGCCTGTATGCCGGGGAACCGGCTCGCCGCCTGGGCGCCGTGACGGGCCTCGGCGGCGGCCAGCAGCGCCTTGGACGGCACGCAGCCGACGTTCACGCAGGTGCCGCCGGTGATGCCGCGCTCGACCATCACCACGCTCCTGCCCTTGTTGCGGGCCGCGATGGCCGCGGCGAACGCGCCGGCGCCCGAGCCGATGATCGCCAGGTCGTAACCGGTGTGTGCCTGGAGCACAGCACTACCTCCCTCAGTGGGGTCCAGCGCCGCACGCCGGACCCATTCCTATGCGCCTTGCCGTATTGCAGATGGCCACCTTACTATGCGGGTAAGCAAATAGCTGCTGGTGGAAAGGCCCTGCCCATGAATAACCCTGTCCTTGCCGGATCCCCGGCCACGGCCGAGGTGCCGTGCACACACCTGGACACCACGGCCCGGTTCTTCCGCGCGCTCGCGGACCCCACCCGGCTGAAGCTGCTGGAGTTCATCCAGCGCGGCGAGCGCACCAGCGCGGAGTGCGTCGAGCACGCCGGGATCTCCCAGCCCCGGGTGTCGGTCCACCTGTCCTGTCTCGTGGACTGCGGTTACGTCAGCGCCCGCCGGGACGGCAAGAAACTGCGCTACTCCGTCGGCGACCCCCGCGTCGCTGATCTGGTCATGCTGGCCCGGTCGCTGGCCGCCGACAACGCCGCCGCCCTGGACTGCTGCACCCGCATCCCCGGAGAGGGAGAGCAGCGATGACGCCTCCGCCCACCCAGCCCGGTGACCGCCGCGGCGGCCTGCTCGGCACCCTCGCCGTGGTCGGCGTCGCCCTGCTGCCGATCATCTGCTGCGCCGGGCCGGTACTGCTGGCCAGCGGCGCCCTGGCCGGACTCGGCGGGGTGCTGGTCAGCCCCTGGCTGCTGGCCCCGGCCGCGGTCCTGATGGCCGGCGCTCTCGCCTGGTGGCTGCGCCGCCGCACCGGCAACGGCGATGCCTGCTGCCCCCCGGCCACCCGCACCGACCCGCACGAGGGCGACCTGCTCCGCAAGCACTGACCCGGTCGGCACAGGCTCCCCGCCTCCCGTTCTGCCGGCCACCGCCGCGCTCCCCCATCCGCTCCCTGCCGACCGGGACCACCCGTCCAGTCCCGGCCTTTCGAGGAAGGCCCGCACCACCCATGACCTCACCGCCCCCCACCGCCCGCCGCACCCGCCTGCGCCGCCGTACCACCCTGGCTCTGGCTGCGGCTGCCACCGCTGCGCTCACCCTGTCCGCCTGCGGTACCGACACCAAGGCGAACACCTCCGGTACGAGCGCCAGCAGTGGCAATGCCTCTGCCAAGGCGGACACCGTCACCCTCCTTGACGACACCACGCTGGCGGTGCCCGCGAACAAGCCCTCCGCCCTGTTCTTCTTCTCGGTGGGCTGCGGCGAGTGCGCCGGCGGCGCCAAGAACCTGGACAAGGCCGCCCAGGCGTTCGACAAGGCCGGGAAGAAGGCCAACTTCCTCGCGGTGGACATGGACCCGAGCGAGTCGAAGCAGACGATCAGGCAGTTCCTCGACTACATCAAGGCCCCGACTCTGCCCGCCACCATCGACAAGGGCGCCGCCCTCTCCCAGCGCTACCAGGTCGCCGCGCTGTCCACACTGATCGTCGTCGACCCGCAGGGCAAGGTCACCTACCGGGCCACCGACCCCTCGGCCGACCAGATCCAGAACGCGCTGAAGAAGGCAGGCGCGTGATGAACGGCCTGCTCGCCCTCGCCTTCGCCGCCGGGATGCTCGCCCCGGTCAACCCCTGCGGCTTCGCCCTGCTGCCCGCCTGGATCACCGCCGCCCTCGGCGAGAACGACGCCTCCCCGTTGCCGGTACGCCTCACCCGCGCCCTGCGCTCTGGCGCCGCCCTCACCCTCGGCTTCGCCGGCACCCTCGCAGCCGCCGGACTCATCGTCAGCGCCGGAGCCCGCGCCCTGATCCAAGCCGCCCCCTGGCTGGGCCTGGCCACCGGCATCCTCCTGCTGCTCCTCGGCGCCGTCATGCTCACCGGCCGCACACCCAGCCTGCGGCTGCACCTGGCCACCAAAACCCGCCGGTCGGCGGGCCCGCCGACCGCCCGGCGCATGGCGGTCTTCGGCGTCGGCTACGCCGCCGCATCCCTGTCGTGCACCTTCGGCGTGCTGCTCGCCGTCATCGCCCAGGCCCAGGCCACCGCCAGCTTCGCCGGACTCCTCGCGGTCTTCGCCGCCTACGCCGCCGGATCGGCCGCCGTCCTGCTGCTCGTCGCGGTCACCACCGCCGCCGCGGGCGCCGCCCTCACCCGCAAGATCACCGCCCTGGCCCGGCACGGCACCCGCATCACCGCCGCCGTCCTCGTCCTCACCGGCGCCTACCTGGCCTGGTACTGGTACCCCGCTGCCACCGGCGGCGCTGCCACTGCCGCCCCCGGCGGCGGCCTCGCCACCTTCTCCGCCACCGCCACCGCCTGGATCCAGGCCCATACCACCGCCATCGCCGTCACCGCCCTGGTGGTCGTCCTCGCCGTGGCGGCCGCCGCCATCCGTCACCGCACACGGCAGCCGGCCCGCCACTCCACTCCCACCGGGACAGCCCCCTCCGCCGCCGCAGGGGACGACTGCTGCGCACCCCGGCCCGTCCCCACACCGGCCTCAACCGACCGCGACAGCGACGGCCACTGCTGCTGACCGCGCCCACGCCCAGACCCGCCGCGGCCGGGAACAGACCAAGCCCACGGCCGCGGGCGACTGCCGGAACGGAACCCCACATGACCACGACAGCAGCCCGCGACACGGCCTTTCCGGCCGAGCGGAGAAGCCCGCACGCCCCGATCGGCGCCGACCGGTTCCTCGCGCTCCTGCTGCTCCTGGGCGGCTTGCTCGGTCTGCTCGCCTCGGCCGTGCTCACCCACGACAAGATGAAGCTGCTCGCCAACCCGAACTACGTCTCGGCATGCAGCATCAACCCGGTGCTGTCCTGCAACAACATCATGAAGAGCTGGCAGGCATCCACCTTCGGCTTCCCCAACCCCTTCATCGGCTGGGTCGCCTTCCCCGCCCTCATCGCCATCGGCGCCGGACTGCTGGCCGGCGCCCGCTACCGGCGCTGGCACTGGTGGGGCCTGCAGGCCGGCACCGTCTTCGGCATCGGCTTCATCACCTGGCTGCAGTACTCCTCGCTGTACGCCATCGGCGCGCTGTGCCTGTGGTGCACCCTCGTATGGGCCGTGACGATCCTCATCTTCTGGTACACCACCGTGCACAACATCCAACACGGGCTCATCCCCGCCCCCGACCAGGTGCGCCGCACCGTGGCCGAGTTCCACTGGACGGTGCCCGTGCTGTGGATCGGCATCATCGCGATCCTGATCCTCACCAAGTGGGGCAGCGCCCTGTGGGCCTGACCCCTCCCCGATACCCCGGCCCCGCCCCCGTCGGGCCGGGAGGGTGGCCGGCTGCCGCATTCCCCCGAGCCGTAGCCGGCCACACCCTCACCCCGTCCGCCCAGCCCTGGAGCCCGGTCGATGCGCACGGCGCCCCCCAATGCCCTCATCCGGCTCCGCCGGATGCTCGGCCACCTGCTGACGGCCGCCCTCGCCGCGCTCGGGGCCCTCGGCACGGCCCTGGGCACCGGGCTGGCGATGATCGGCCTGTGCTGCGGCACCCCGGTCCTGACCGCTGCCGGTGCGGGAGCCGCCGCCGGAACCGCCGGGGCCGTCACCCACGGTCCCGCCGTGTGGCCGTTCTTCACCGCCGCGGCCGTACTCTTCACCGCCGCATGGCTCCTGCACCGCCGCACCACCCGCCGCGGCTGCCGCACATCACCCGAACAGACCCCCGCCTCACGCCCGCACACCCCAGACCACACAAGCTAAGCCCCGAATCCATTCGGCCAGGCGGAAAGCACGAAAGGAGCCTTCTGATGGTTCAGCGGTACGACACTCTGGTGATCGGCGGCGGCATGGCCGGACTCCCCATGGCGCTGCGCGCCGCACGGCACGGCCGGGTCGCCTTCGTGGAGAAGGAGAAACTCGGCGGCACCTGCCTCAACCGCGGCTGCATCCCCACCAAGACGATGATCGCCTCCGCCGCGGTGGCCCACCAGGTGCGCCGCGCCGCCGAGTTCGGCGTGACGACCACCGCCCCCACCGTCGATCTCGCCGCCGTCGTGGCCCGCAAGAACGCCATCGTCGAGACGATCCGCTCCGGCTCCTACAAGACGGTCGGCCGCGCCGAGCAACTCGACTTCTATCCCGCCGAGGGGCGCTTCGTGGCACCGAGGCGGCTGCGCGTGGACCACACCGACATCGAGGCCGACAAGATCTTCCTGGTCACCGGTCTGCGCACCGCCATCCCCCCGATCGACGGCCTGGAGACCACCCCGTACTACACCTCGCGCACCGTGCTGGACCTCACCGAGCTACCCGAGCACCTGATCGTCGTGGGCGGCGGCTACGTCGGCTGCGAGTTCGCCCAGATGTTCGCCCGCTTCGGCTCCCGCGTGACCCTCATCCAGCGCGCCGAGCGGCTGCTGCCCGCCGAGGACCCCGACATCTCCGCCGCCGTCACCGACGGCTTCACCGCCGACAACATCACCGTCCTGACCAGCACCACCTGCACTGCCGTCGAGGGCCGTCCCGGACACATCCGGGCCGGCTGCCAGGGCGGCGAGACCGGCGAGATCACCGGCAGCCACCTGCTCATCGCCACCGGCCGCACCCCCAACACCGACACCCTCGGCCTGGAACACCTCGGCCTCGAGCCCGACAAGCAGGGGTTCCTGCCCGTCGACGACCTGCTGCGCACCCAGGCCGCGGACGTCTGGGCACTCGGCGACATCCGCGGCGGGCCGATGTTCACCCACACCGCCCGCGACGACGCCGACATCGCCTACCGCACCACCTACCGCGGCCAGGACCGCACCACCGCCAAACGCGTCGTGCCGCACGCGGTGTTCACCGACCCCGAGGTCGGCTCCGTCGGCCTGACCGAACCCGCCGCCCGCGCCGCCGGATACGAGGTCCTCATCGGCCGCCAGGACTTCACCGGAGTCGTCAAGGCCCGCGCCATCGGCAACACCCGCGGCCTGATCAAATTCGTCGTCGACGCCGCCACCGACCGCATCCTGGGCTGCCACATCGCCGGCCCCGACGGCGGGAACCTCGTCCACGAAGCCGTCATCGCCATGACCTGCGGCGCCACCTACACCGACATCGCCCGAGCGATCCACATCCACCCCACCCTCGCCGAAGGCGTCAACACCGCCGCCGGCGGCGTCCACCGAGAGATCGGCACCTGACCCGCGCGCGTCAACACGGGGTGCCGCCCAGGGCTTCGAGTTCGCCCGAGACGGCGAGCTGCTGCAGTGCCGCCCGCAGCCGGGCCAGCTCCTCGATGCGCTCCTCGGCCCGGCGCAGATGCTCGTTCAGCATGACAGCGGCCTGCCCGCGCCGGGCTGCGCTGCCGTCCACGACGGCCAGGACCTCACTGATCTCGGCGAGCGACAGCCCGGCACTCTGCGCGGCCCGCACGAACGCCAGCCGAGTCACAGCCTGCCGCGGATAGTCCCGGTAACCGGACGAGGTGCGCGGCGGCGCGGGCAGCAGCCCGACGTGCTCATAGAACCGGACCGTCTACGTACTCACCCCGGCGGACGGCACCTACCTCTGCACCACAGGGCGTACCTCGCCCCCCGCCACCGACACGCTCAAGAAGCCCTACTATCCCTTTCGGCCGAATCTCTCTGACCCTCAGGAAGAGGCCGAGCGGATCGGCTTCACCGGCTCGCCGACCATCCTGGTCGACGGGCGCGACCGTTCGCAGAGCAGGGGCGCGTCCCGGGACTGATCTGCCGGGTGTACCGCACTCCGGACGGCCTTGCAGGTGTGCCGGGGGCGGAGCAGTTGCGGCAGGTACTCAAGGCCGCGGCCGAATTGGATTGCTGACATTCCCCGCCGGTGATCGGGCTCGGTCAGGCGGGGCCGGTGCTGCCTTCCAGTTGACGCGGGACGCGGGAGGTGCGGAGTTCGCGCAGGTCGGGGATGTGGTTGTAGAGGGTGCCGGCGGAGACGCCCAGCAGCTTGGCGATGGACTCGATGCTGTTCTCCGGGTTGGGCAGCATGTCGCGGGCCGCGCGGATGAGCTCGGGTGTGATGACGGTGGGGCGTCCGCCGGTGCGGCCGCGGGCGCGGGCGGCGGCCAGGCCCTCGTTGGTGCCGGCGACGATGAGTTCGCGGATGAACTCCGCCAGGGCGGCGAAGACGTGGAAGATCAGGCGCCCGCCCGGGGTGGTGGTGTCGAGGTTCTCGTGCAGCGAGGTGAAGCCGACCCCTTGCTCGCGCAGCTCAGCGACCATCGTCACGAGGTCTTTGAGGGAGCGGCCGTAGCGGTCGAGGGAGGGGACGACGAGGGTGTCCCCGCTCGCGAGGAAGGCGTGGCACGCCTTGAGCTCGGGGCGCAGGTCGTTCTTGCCGGACTTTTTGTCCGCGAAGATCCGGCGGCAGCCGGCCGCGTTGAGCGCGTCGAGCTGGCGGTCGAGTTTCTGCCCGCCGGTGGAGACCCGGGCGTAACCGATCTTGATGTCGGTGCGTACGGCGGGTTCGGCGAGAAGGAGTTCGGAGGGTTTCAGGGGCGCGCTCACCCCCGGATCTTCTCAAGAAACGGTGATCGGAGGTTGTTGAAGCACCGAGGTTTTTGAAGGAGTTTTTGAAGGCGATCCGGGGTCCGTGCGGATTGGTTTCATGATCGTCAATAAACGAAGGTTTTTTGAAGATCGGCACCGTCGAAACGATCCAAGGTTTCCTGAATTCAGGATGAGATGTACTGTCGTGGTGTGCTGACTGTTGCTTCCGACATCGAGGTGCTGGCCCGGTTCGGCCGCGCGCTCGCCGACCCGATCCGCTGCCGCATCCTGCTCGCCCTGCGCGACGCCCCTGCCTACCCCGCCGACCTCGCCGACGCCCTCGGCGTCTCCCGCACCCGGCTGTCCAACCACCTCGCGTGCCTGCGCGACTGCGGCCTGGCCGTCACCGTCCCCGACGGCCGCCGCACCCGCTACGAACTGGCCGACGAACGCCTCGGCCACGCACTCGACGACCTGCGCACCGCCGTGGTGGCCGTCGAGACCGACCGGACGTGCGTCGACGCCGACGAGAAGGGCTGCTGCTGAGATGGCCGCCGAGATATCGATATCCCTCGGGCCCTCCCCGGCCCGCCGCGACGTCCTCGCCCGGCGGATACGCCTGCTGGTCGCGGCCACGATCACCTACAACGTCATCGAGGCGGTCGTCGCCATCACAGCGGGCACCCTCGCCTCCTCCACCGCGCTGATCGGCTTCGGCCTCGACTCGGTCATCGAGGTCTCCTCGGCCGCCGCGGTCGCCTGGCAGTTCTCCGCCCGCGACCACGCCGTACGCGAGGCCCGCGAGCAGCGCACCCTGCGGATCATCGCTGTCTCCTTCTTTGCGCTCGCCGCGTACGTCTCCGTCGACGCCGTCCGCGCGCTCACCGGCACCGGGGAGGCAGAGCGGTCGATCCCCGGCATCGTCATCGCCGCCCTGTCGCTGGCGATCATGCCGTTCCTGTCCGCCGCCCAGCGCCGCGCCGGGCGGGAACTCGGCTCCGCCTCCGCGGTCGCGGACTCCAAGCAGACGCTCCTGTGTACCTACCTGTCGGCCGTGCTGCTGCTCGGCCTGGTCCTGAACGCCACCCTCGGCTGGTCCTGGGCCGACCCGATCGCCGCCTTGGTCATCGCCGCCATCGCCTTCAAGGAAGGCCGCGACGCCTGGCAGGGCAAGGGATGCTGCGCACCCACCGGCGCTGCGGTGGTGCCGTCCGCCGGCGCCAAGGAGGACGCGTGCGGCTGCCAGCCGGGCTGCGACTGCTGCAACTGACCTGACTGCCCGCACTCACACAGGGCCCCGGCGTCGACCGACGCCGGGGCCCTCAGCTTTCCTCGTCCTCGCCGTCTTCGGCGGCGTCGGGGTCGCGGAAGGGGCGCAGTCCGCGGCCGGGGCCGCTGGCCTTGATGTTGAACAGGTAGCGGCCCAGGAAGTTGATGTGCCGGTCCTTGAGCGGGGAGAGCCGGGCGACGTCCTCATCCTTGATGTCGTGGCCCTCCGCGCGGAGCTGTGCGACGGCGGCGTCCAGGTAGCGGGTGTTCCACAGGACCACGGCGTTGAGGACCAGGCCGAGAGCGGCGAGTTGGTCCTCCTGGCCCTCGCGGTACGCCTGGCGGATCTGGCCCCGGCCGCCGTGGCAGATCGCGCGGGCGAGCCGGTGGCGGGACTCCTGCACGGTGAGCTGCCGGTTCATCAGCCGCCGGTAGGTGTCGTCAACGGGATCGACCAAGGCGAGCAGGTGCATGGTCTTGTCGATCCGCCCGTACTCGGCGAACGCGGCACCGAGCGGGGTGGGGTGGCCCTCACGGCCGAACATCCGCAGCAGGTCGTAGGCCCGGACCTGGTTGGTGATGAGCGACCCGGCCACCCGGAGCATGTCCGGCCAGTGCGTGGCGATCCGCTTGAGGTTGACCTTGTTGCAGGCCACGGCCTCCAGCGGCCCGTACCCGGCGGCCGGCCCCTCGCCGTCGGGTAGGTCGGCCCGCCAGAACCGCTGGTCCGAGAGGTCACGGAAGCGCGGGGCGAAGCGGAAGCCGAGCATCTTGTACAGGCCGAAGGCCATGTCGCTGTACGAGGCGTTGTCGGTCGCCACCATCTCCGGCTTCACCCCGCCGTCCAGGTTCAGCAGGGTGTCCAGGGTGTAGAGGCTGTCGCGCGGGGTGCCGCGCACGACCATCGCACCGATCCCCGCAACCTGGTCGTTGACAGCGTTGAGCCAGGTCACGCCGCGTTTGTAGCCGTAGTACTTCGGCGAGGGGCCGGTGTTGATGCTCTTGACGGGGACGACGAAGCGCAGGCCGTCGACGGAGGCGAGCAGCCCGCCGCCCCACATCTGGGCCAGCTCGATCGCGGACTGGGCGGTGATGAGCGCGGCGTTCGCCGCGGCGATGGTGTCGGCTCGCAGATAGTTCTGATCGACGTGGGACAGGCGCGAGCGGGTCAGCGCCTTGCTCTGCGGATCGATGACCGGGGTCAGGCCGATGTTGCAGCTCTGCGAGACCAGCAGGGCGACCAGGGAGACAAGCAGGCCCTCCATGCGGGTGCGCCGGTCGGAGACGTGCCTGAAGGAGTCAAGGAACCCGGTCCAGGAGTGGACCTCGAACAACAGGTCCGGCAGATCGATCCTGGGGAGCATCGCCTCCGTGGTGGCCTTCAGCCAGGTCAGGGACTCCGGTTCGCCCACCGCGCCGAGCTTGTCCACCGACAGGCGGGCACGTCCCCCGCCCTCGGGGACGACGATCTCCACCTTCGCGTCGTCGCCGGCCTCGGCCAGCCGGTCGGCCATCTGCCGCCACGCCGCATCCAGCCCCCGGGTGAGCTGGGCCAGGTGTTCGCCCGCGTCCTCGGTCAGGGACAGGCCCGCCAGCACGTCCCCGCGCATTGCCTCCCACCGCGGACCGTCCAACAGCCTCGCGCGCGGGTCGGCCCACCGGTTCGACGGGGCGGCGAACACGTCGCGCCGGTTCAGCGCGCGGTGCAGCTGCTCCAGCACGCACACCACGTACGCGTCCCGGTCGACCGCGCCCTGCGGCAGCTTGGTGTTCGAGAACACCGCCCGCTTCCACATCGCGGGCACCAGCTCGGCGTCGACCTCGCGGGGCAGCAGCGGCCGGTCCTTGACCCGCCGGCGCGAGAGCGCGGGCAGGCGGCGCACCGCCTTCAGCAGGCGCCGCCCGGCCGGGGCCGCGTCCAGCGCGTCCGACTCGCCCAGCAGCGCCAGGAAGGGGCGCACAGTGTTGTAGCGCAGAGCCAGCTTCTCCCGCATCGCCGCCTCAGCCGACCCGTCGTCCTCCGGTACCAGGGCCTCGACGGTCGCGACCGCCCCGGCCACCGCCGTACGCGGCACCGCCTCCTCCACCGCCGCCCACAGCGCGGCCACGTCCAGGTCCGCGTCGTGCTCGGCGACCAGGTCCAGCTCCTGGGTGAGGATCTTCGACGCCTTCGCCAGGATGCGGGCCGCCTTCTCCAACTGCGGCAGCATCGCCAACCGCTCCCGCTCCGAGGCCCGCCGCGCGGGGCTGATCAGCCGGTTCGCCATCAGCACCGCGAACAGGTCCAGCGCGTCATCGACCGCCTGCGCCTCCAGCTGACGCACCACCGCCGTGAGCAGTGCGGTCCGCCGCGGCTCCGGCGCCCGCTCAATCGTCTGCGCCTTGCTCAGCTGCCCGTACCGGGCCAGCGTGGACAGCCGGTTCACCGGCACCCGCGACAGGTTCACCCGGCCCAGCGCGAACGCCGAGATCTCCCCCACCCGCTCCATGGCCCGCACCATCGCGGTTCCCGTCGACTTCACCGGCGGCGTCCGCAGCCGCTCCAGCTCCGAGACCCGCTTGCCCTCCGGCACCACCAGCAGCCCGGCCAGCGTCGGAGAGAGCGCGGGATCGGCCCGGTGCGCGGCCCGCGTCACCGCCTCGTACAGGCGCCGCTCGGCCACCGTGCGGGCCTCCGACACCTGCCGGGCCAGCACCGAGGCGCCCGGCAGCAGCACCCGGTTCTTGCGCAGCCACGTCACCGCGTGGTTGAAGAGGGCCACCGGCCCCTCGGCGTGCGTCCACGCCCGCCCGTACAGGAAACCGCGGAACTCCCGGCCCCACCGCCGGTCGGTGAAGTCCCGGTACTGGAACCGCTCCTGGATCTCCGCCGCGTGCTCGTAGACCGTCGACCGGCGCTCCCGGTACCGCTTCACGCACGAGGCGTCCGCGATGCCGAGCTGCCCGGCGAGGTACTCCACGGCCTCCCACGGCACTGCGAGCGGGTCCTCGCCCAGGAACCGGCCGACGTAGCGGACCGTGCAGATCTGCACCGCCATCCCAAGCCGGTGCGCGTCCGTACGACGCAGCGCGATCAGATCACGGTCGTCATCGTCGAGGAAGAAGAACCGCTCCAGCTCCGGGCGCGTGGGCACCTCAGTGAACGTCCCGTACGCCTCGGCCTGCTCATCAGTTAAGAACTCCACCGGCACGGCTGGACCGTAGCCAGCACCGACGCCCGTCCAACGATCTTTCCGGGAACCCCCGCGGAGCCTCCAGCCGGTGTGCTAGCCGACCATGATCGTTCTCACCGGGATTTCCTGTACCTCAGCTACTCACACCCGCATCCTCAGCGGCCATGACCTCTCAGCCGGTGACGCTGCACGACCACGCCGAGCGCCTGACCGCCCACGCGGCCGCCGGAGCACGCCGCGGCGGTCGGCCCGAAGCGGTCGCCGCGGTCAACGCCCGGCTGCGGCGCCCGGGAACGGTGCCCAGCTCCCTCCACCGCGGCCCGGGCCCTGTGCCGACGGCCGTCAACCGCGTGCCGCGCGACCACGGCCGGCCCGCACTCAACGCCTGCAGCGGTCTGTTCCACTGACGAACCGGCCGTCCCGCGCCATGGCTTGTGGGCCGGACGGCGGTAGAGGGCGCCGACCGTGACGACAACACCGGCCGCGGTGTTCGCGGCGGCCGCCACGGGCCCGGCTCGCGCGTGCTTGACGTTTTTGCGGGTACAGCACCGAGGCCCTGTGGCACCTGACCAGCTTCCGAGCCGCGGTGGGGCGCCAGTGCACGGGCGCACGCCGTGCACTGGCGCCCCGGCACGCGTGTCTCGCTCGGCGCTCGGCTGGGCACGCCGACGAGGGGTCGGCCGATCCGCGAGACGGTCGCCAAAGGCCCAGACCCTGGGGAGCGGGCCGGCTCAGCCTGTCGACCGCCGGCCCGTGCGTGCCCTCGAACGCCGAGGTCGACGTGGAACGTTGATTGCTCTGTGCAGCTGGTCGGCACACGACGTGGCACTTCGTCCTCTGGTGAGCGAAAGTTTTGAGTGACGCTGCGAAACTTCTTCCTAAGGTCGGCTGGCGCTGCTAGCTTCTCGGCGAAAGCCCGTCAGGGTTCGTTCGCTGGGCGGTGTCTCAACGCGCAGCGACCGACGTTGAGGAGTGCTCGTGCGGCGGATGACGGCTCGGCCGGCCAATACTTACCAGGCACACCTGCTGCGTCTGCTGCGGGACAGTGGGCGCAGCTCACGGGCCGAACTGGGGGAGCGCATCCAGCTCTCCCGCTCCAAACTGGCTGTTGAGATCGACCGGCTGCTGGAGACGGGCCTCGTGGCCACCGATGGGTTCGCCGCTTCCCGAGGGGGCCGGCGGTCCCACAGCGTGCGGCTCGCGCCAGGTCTGCGTTTCCTCGGCGTGGACATCGGCGCAACCTCCATCGACGTGGCCGTCACCAACGGCGAGCTTGAGGTGCTGGGCCACCTCAACGACTCCACGGACGTCAAGAACGGCCCCGTCGCGGTGTTCGAGCAGGTGCTCGCGATGGCGGAGAAGCTCAAGAAGTCCGGGCTGGTGGAAGGCTTCGACGGGGTCGGGGTCGGCGTTCCCGGTCCGGTGCGCTTCCCCGAGGGCGTGCCCGTGGCGCCCCCCATCATGCCGGGCTGGGACGGGTTCCCCGTGCGTGAAGCTCTGAGCCAGGAGTTCGGGTGCTCGGTCATGGTCGACAACGACGTCAACCTCATGGGCCTCGGTGAGCAGCACGCAGGCGTCGCCCGCTCCGTCGCCGACTTCCTCTGCGTCAAGATCGGAACGGGGATCGGCTGCGGCATCATCGTCGGCGGCCAGGTGTACCGGGGCGTCACCGGGTGCGCCGGAGACATCGGCCACATCCAGGTGGATCCGCAGGGGCGGCTGTGCGCGTGCGGAAACCGCGGATGCCTGGAAGCACACTTCAGCGGTGCCGCGCTGGCCAGGGACGCCGAAGAGGCCGCACGCAGCGGTCGTTCGGCGCACCTGGCCGTACGACTGGAGGCGTCCGGGCGGCTCACCTCCGCCGATCTCGCGGCCGCCGCGGCCGCGGGTGACCCGGTCGCACTGGACATGGTCCGCACGGGCGGGGAACGGGTCGGGCAGGTGATCGCCGGGCTCGTCAGCTTCTTCAACCCCGGCATGGTCGTCATCGGTGGTGGTGTGACGGGACTGGGCCACACGCTTCTCGCAAGCGTGCGTTCCCAGGTCTATCGCCGCTCCCTTCCGCTGGCGACGGGGAACCTTCCCATTGTCCTGGGTGAACTGGGCGGCATGGCCGGGGTCATCGGTGCCACGCGGCTCATCAGCGACCACCTGTTCTCGCCCGCCTGACCTCCGCGACTCGACTCTCCCGCCCGTCCCCAGTCCCAGTCCCAGTCCCAGTCCCCAGTGGCAGGAGCCCGGGCGGGGCCGGCATGTCCTTTCCGTTGGGATTCCTCGTGGTGCCTATGTCTGTTTCCTCTCAACGGGCCGGTGACACGGTCCGATCACCTCTGCTCACGATGTCGGACATCATCAAGGCCTTCCCCGGGGTGCGAGCCCTGGACGGTGTCACTCTTCAGGTGCAGGCGGGCGAAGTGCACTGCCTGCTGGGGCAGAACGGAGCGGGCAAGTCCACCCTGATCAAGGTGCTCGCCGGCGCTCACCGCCCCGACTCGGGCACGGTCACCTGGCGCGGCGAGGAGGTCGTGCTGAGATCGCCCATCGCCGCGATGCGGCTCGGCATCGCCACGATCTACCAGGAGTTGGACCTGGTGGAGGGGTTGTCCGTCGCCGAGAACGTCTTCCTGGGCCATGAGCGGACGGCGGCCGGGTTTGTGATCCGCGGTCGTGACACCCGCGTCGCGGCGGCGGAACTGCTGCGGCGGCTCGGGCACGAGGAGATCGATGCGAGCCGGGCCGTGGGGGAGTTGTCGGCCGCGCAGCGGCAGATCGTCTCGATGGCCCGGGCGCTCTCCCACGACGTGCGGCTCATCGTCATGGACGAGCCCTCCGCGGCGCTCGACCCCGACGAGACGGAGAACCTTTTCCGCATCGTCCGCGAACTGACGGCCGACGGAGTGGCCGTGGTCTACATCTCGCACCGTCTTGAGGAGATCCGGCGCATCGGGGACCGGGTCACGGTCCTCAAGAACGGCCGGTCCGTCGCCGGGGGGCTTGCGGTGGAGGAGACCCCGGACCGGGAGATCATCGCACTGATGACCGGGCGCGAGATCGAGCACGTCTTCCCCGGCCGGTCCGCACCTCGGCAGAGCGCGCCGACCGTCCTGCGGACGCGTGGCCTGGCCCGGGAGGGGGAGTTCGCGCCGCTCGACCTCGAGCTGCGCGCGGGTGAGATCGTCGGCCTCGCCGGCCTGGTCGGTTCCGGTCGCTCGGAGATCCTGGAAACCATCTACGGGGCGCGCCGCCCCAGCGCCGGGGAGGTGAGCGTCGACGGCCGGCGGCTGCGTCCCGGCAGCGTACGCTCGGCCGTGGCGGCGGGACTGGGCCTGGCTCCCGAGGAACGCAAGGCCCAGGGGCTGTTCCAGCTTGAATCCGTCACCCGCAACGTGTCGGTCTCCACCCTCTCGCGCTTCGCGCGGCTGGGCTGGTTGGACCGGCGCGGCGAGCGCGTCGCGACGAAGGCCGTCACCCGGGAGCTGTCCCTGCGTCCCGACGACCCGGATGTGCTCATACGCACGCTTTCGGGCGGCAACCAGCAGAAGGCGGTCCTCGCACGCTGGCTGCTGCGGGACTGCCGCGTCCTCCTGCTCGACGAGCCGACCCGGGGCGTCGACGTGGGAGCGCGTGCGGAACTCTACGGCGTGATCAGGCGGCTCGCCGACGCGGGTCTGGCCGTTCTCCTCGTCTCCAGCGAGCTTCCCGAGGTCCTCGGCCTCGCCGATCGTGTCCTGGTGCTGCGCGAGGGCCGGGTGGTCGACACCGCGCCGGCCCGGGACCTCGACGAAAACCGCGTTCTCGACCTGTTGATGGCAGCCCATGCCGACACCACGTCTCCTGGAACGGAGCCTTCGTGACACAGCAGCCAGTCTCCTCTGCGCGGCGGGCGGTGCCCCAGTCGGCCAGTCGTGGCAAGCGTCCGGTCCGCGGTGGGCCCGCGGGCGGCAGGCCGCCGGGCCCGCTGGCTCGTCTCGGTCGGCAGGCGGACGTCCGCAACCTCTCCCTGCTCGGCGTGCTGGCGATCCTCGTCGCCGTCGGCGGGGTCACCGAGCCCGACACCTTCCTGGCGGGCTCGAACCTGCAACTGGTGCTGACGCAGGCGTCGATCATCGGAGTGGTGACCGTCGGGATGACGTTCGTCATCGCCGGCGGCGGCATCGACCTCTCGGTGGGCGCGATCGTCGCCCTGGCCTCGGTCTGGGCGACCACCGTCGCGACACAGGAGTACGGCTTCACCGGAATCCTGTTCACCGCTGTTGTCGTCGGTGTCGGATGCGGCCTGGTCAACGGCGTCCTCGTCGCGTACGGCGGCATGGTTCCCTTCATCGCCACGCTGGCGATGCTCGCCTCCGCACGCGGGCTGGCCCTTCAGATCACCGACGGCCGCACCCAGATCGTCACGGTGGACGCCGTCCTGGACCTGGGCGCCCCCGGCGCCTATGTGCTCGGCACACCTCCCCTGGTGCTCGTCTTCGGCGCGGTGACCGTGCTCGGCTGGCTGCTCCTGAACCGCACGACCTTCGGCCGCCGCACGCTCGCGGTCGGCGGGAACGCCGAGGCCGCCCGGCTGGCCGGGATCGACATCCGGCGCCAGCGTCTCTACCTGTACGTGCTCTCGGGTCTGTGCTGCGGCATCGCGGCCTTCCTGTTGATCGTATTGTCAGGTTCAGGACAGAACACCAACGGCAACCTGTACGAACTCGACGCCATCGCGGCCGTGATCATCGGTGGCACCCTGCTGACCGGCGGGCGCGGCACGATCGTCGGTTCCGTGCTGGGCGTATTGATCTTCACCACGATCACCAACATCTTCGCGCTCAACAACCTGCAGAGCGACGTCCAGCAGATCGCCAAGGGCGCGATCATCGTCGCCGCCGTCCTCCTCCAACACCGCACGCTCCGCCGCACCGGCGGAGCCTGACCAGGCACCCGCCCCCGCCCCTGGTCCTCTCCCCGCCCCGCACCACACCTGAGAAGGGCTGACTCAGCATGTCTGAAAAAATCCTCACCAGCCGCAGAAGAGTGCTGTTCGGCGCGGCGATCGGTGCCGGGGCCCTCGTCACCGGCTGCACGAGCAACGCCTCCTCCAGCGATGGGTCCGCTGCCACGGCACCGGAGACCGCGGGCAAGCCCGGCAAGCCGGTCACCATCGGGTTCGCCGGCCCGCAGGCCGACCACGGCTGGCTGAACGCCATCAACGAGAACGCCACCCGGCGGGCCGAGCAGTACGAGGACGTGACGCTGGAGATCACCGAGGGGTCCAACGACACGGCGACGCAGATCGGCCAGATCACGACACTGATCAACAAGAAGGTCGACGTGCTCGTGATCCTGCCGGCCGACGGCAAGGCGCTCACCCAGACCGGCCTCGAGGCGATGCGTGCGGGCATCCCCGTCGTCAATCTGGACCGGATATTCAACTCCCCCCAGGCCTACCGGTGCTGGATCGGCGGAGACAACTACGGAATGGGCCTCAACGCGGGCCGGTACATCGGCGAGCGACTGAAGGATGTCGAGGACGCCAAGGTCGTCGAACTCGCCGGGCTCGACACCCTGGAGCTCACCAAGCAGCGCACCCAGGGTTTCGACGACGCGCTCGGCAACTACCCGAACATCACCAAGGTCGCCCGCCAGGCAGCCGAGTTCACCGTCGAGTCCGGCCAGGCCAAGATGTTCCAACTACTGCAGGCCCAAAAGGATTTCGACGCTCTGTGGAACCACGATGACGACCAGGGCGTGGGCGCGCTGCGGGCCATCGAGCAAGCCGGCCGGGACGAGTTCGTGATGGTCGGCGGCGCGGGATCGAAGTCGGCCATGGAAGCGATCCAGTCCGACGACAGCGTGCTCAAGGCCACCGTGCTCTACCCGCCGACCATGGCGGCCTCCGCGATCGACCTCGCCCGTGCCCTCGGGCAGGGCAAGGGCGTCAGCGGCCTGGCCGAGCTGGAGATCCCCTCGTCCCTGACGCTCTACTCGGCGATCGTCACCAAGGACAACGTGGAGGACTACCTGCCCACCGGCTTCATCTGAGCCCTCCCCCCACCCGGCCAACCAGGAGCACATCTGATGAAACACAGTGATCGCAGAGAGTACGGCGAGCCCAAGCCGGACCTGGGTATCGGCATGGTCGGCTACGCGTTCATGGGCGTCGCCCACTCGCAGGCGTGGCGGACGGCGGGGCACGCGTTCCCGCTCCCACTGCGTCCCCGGCTCGCGATGATCTCGGGCCGTGACGAAGCGGCGGTCGGAGCGGCGGCCCGGCAGCAAGGCTGGGCCGCCGCCGTGACCGACTGGCGCGCCGTCGTGGACAGCGACGACGTCGACCTGGTCGACATCTGCACACCGGGAGACAGCCACGCCGAGATCGCCATCGCGGCGCTGGAGGCGGGTAAGCATGTGCTGTGCGAGAAGCCGTTGGCGAACTCCGTGCCGGAGGCGGAGGCCATGGTGGAGGCCGCGCGGGCGGCCAGCCGGCGTGGCCAGGTGGCGATGGTGGGTTTCAACTACCGTCGGGTACCGGCCATCGCCCAAGCCCGCCGTCTGATCGCCGGAGGCCGCCTCGGAGCGCTGCGCCATATCCGGGTCACTTACCTCCAGGACTGGCTCGTCGACCCTGAGTTCCCGCTGACCTGGCGCCTCTCGCGCGAGAAGGCCGGTTCCGGCGCGCTGGGCGACTTGGGCGCGCACGCGGTGGATCTGGCCCAGTACCTGTCCGCGGAGCCGTTGGCCGGTGTGTCGGCCCTCACCGAGACGTTCGTCTCCGAGCGGCCCCTGGTTGCCGCGACGCTCACGGGGGACGACGGGCCGCGGGCCAGGGGACCGGTGACCGTGGACGACGCGGCCCTGTTCACCGGCCGGCTCGCCTCGGGCGCCCTCGCGAGCTTCGAGGTGTCCCGGGTGGCGGCGGGCCGCAAGAACGCGCTGCGCGTGGAGATCAACGGCGAGCTGGGATCGCTGGCCTTCGACCTCGAACGCCTCAACGAACTGTCATTCCACGACCACACCGAGCCGGCCACGACGGCCGGTTTCCGGCGCGTCCTGGTCACCGAACCCGAGCACCCGTACATGGAGGCTTGGTGGCCCCCCGGCCACGCCCTGGGCTACGAGCACACCTTCACCCACCAGGCCCACGATCTCGTGCACGCCATCGCCACCGGCACCGACCCCGCACCGTCGTTCACCGAAGGGCTGCAGGTCCAGCGGGTGCTGGCCGCGGTTGAGGAGAGCGCAGCGAAGAACGCGAGCTACACCCCCGTACCCGTCTGACGGCAAGGAGACACGCGACAATGTCACGTCCCTTCACCTTGTTCACCGGCCAGTGGGCCGACCTCCCCCTGGAAGAGGTCTGCGGCCTTGCCCGGGACTTCGGCTACGACGGACTCGAACTCGCCTGCTGGGGAGACCACTTCGAGGTCGACCGGGCACTGGAGGACCAGGACTACGTCCGGGGCCGCAGGGAACTCCTCGCCCGCTATGGACTGAGATGCTGGGCCATCTCCAACCATCTGGTCGGCCAGGCCGTGTGCGACCGGCTCATCGACGAACGCCACCAGGCGATACTTCCGGGCCGCATCTGGGGCGACGGCGACCCCGAGGGCGTCAGGCGCCGGGCCGCGGCCGAGATGGCCGACACGGCCAGGGCCGCCGCCGCCCTCGGCGTGGACACCGTCATCGGGTTCACCGGTTCCTCGATCTGGCACCTCGTGGCGATGTTCCCCCCTGTGCCGCCGGAGATGGTGGAGCGCGGATACGCCGACTTCGCCGAACGGTGGGGGCCGATCCTCGACGTCTTCGACGCCGAAGGCGTGCGGTTCGCCCACGAGGTCCACCCCGGTGAGATCGCCTACGACTACTGGACGACACACAGGGCGCTGGAGGCCGTGGACCACCGGCCCGCCTTCGGGCTCAACTTCGACCCAAGCCACTTCGTCTGGCAGGACCTCGACCCCGTCGGATTCCTCTACGACTTCCGCGACCGGATCTACCATGTGGACTGCAAGGAGGCGCGCAAACGGCTGGACGGACGCAACGGACGGCTCGGTTCCCACCTGCCCTGGGGCGACCCGCGCCGGGGCTGGGACTTCGTCTCGGCCGGGCACGGCGACGTTCCATGGGAGGACGTCTTCCGCATGCTGTCCTCCATCGGGTACGACGGTCCCGTCTCCGTTGAGTGGGAGGACCCGGGGATGAGCCGCCTCCAAGGCGCTCCCGAAGCCCTGCGGGCGCTCAAACGCTTCGACTTCGAGCCTCCCACCGCCTCCTTCGACGCCGCCTTCGGTGGCGATCGCCGGTCCTGACAACACCGCCGCCCGCCGAAGCACGAGCCAGTGCCTCTCTCCTTCCGGGGCCCGGCGGCCTACCTCCGGAGTCCTACCGGCGACGTCGATGCGAACGCGCCCCACACGCGGACGGGTTCACCAGGGAGGCTCCGTCGATCTCACAGGAACGAGCCGGAGTCCGGCTCATCCGAGACCGCGACTCGGTCGCCACCACGGGAACCGCAAGAGTTCCTGTCGCAATGCGGTGCGGAGGCGGCGCCGGCAGATCAGCGCGCAACCAAGTCGCATGAGGGCTTCGTGGATGTCGTCGCGGATCTCCCAGCGGATCCGCAGGCGGCGGAAGCCGTGCAGCAGCGCGATGGTCTGCTCGACCACCCACCGCCGGATGCCCAACCCCGGAGCCGTGTTCGGTGCCGCGGCGGGCGATGACCGGTTTGATGCCCCTGACCCGGACCTGGCGGCGGCAGCAGTCGTGGTCGTAACCGCGGTCGGCCAAGACCTCCCGCGGCCGCTGCCGAGGCCGGCCCCGTTTGCCCCGGATCGGCGGAGCCGCGGCCAGCAGGGGCATCAGCCGGGTGATGTCGCCCCCGGTTGCCGCCGGTCAGCGTCGCCGCGAGCGGGATGCCGGTGGCATCGCAGACCAGATGGTGTTTGGAGCCCGGTCGGCCCCGGCCGACCGGGCTCCGTCCGGTTCTGGGCCGCCCTTGAGCGCCCGGACGTGGGAGCTGTCGATCACCGCCCGCGACAGGTCCAGGCGGCCGGCCGCCCGCAGCTCGGCCGGCAGCACCTCGTGCAGCCGCTGCCGCACCCCGGCATTGTTCCAGTCCGCAGCCTGCGCCAGCAGGTCATGCCCGAGCCGAAGCCGAGTTCCCCGGGCAGCCACTCCCACCGGATGCCGGTGCAGAGCACGAGCAGGATGCCGCACAGCACGGTGCGGTCGTCCAGCGCCTTGCGGCCCGGATGCCGGTGCCGGCGCTGCCGCACGGGCAGCAGCGGCTCGATCGGCCGGCGATGTCCGCCGGGTTGCGGGGGCGGGGCACGGCAGCGGTCAGCCCCAGGTCGAGCCGCTTGTCCATGTCCAGGCGGAAGGTGCCGTACGGGTTGACGTTGGGCCAGAACAGTGCGGTCAGGCCGCGCCGGTCCTCGTCCCCCAGATTCTTCGCCCAGGCCGGCTCGGCCAGGACCTGCTGCACCAGCAGCGTGTTGACGTGCACGAGCGCGGACCGGAGCAGATGAAGCGCGAGCATCGCGTCGGCCCGCGCTGACGACATGACACGGGTCGGTGACGGAACGGCTCGACTTGTTCCAGATGGAGTTCCATCAGCCGGCAGGGCCCGACCCGGCTCGGCGGTCATGCCGGCGCAGGGGATCGAGCAGAGTGAGCGCCGCATGAGCCAGTTTTCCCTCCGCCGGGGGCATGGCGCTGAGGCTGCGCAGTCGTTCGTTGCGCTGTTCCAGGGCCTGGGCGGTGGTGGGGAAGAGGGTGGCGCCGCCCTGGCCGACCAGCCCTTGGTTCGCGGTCACGAACTGCCGGGTGTCGCGTTCGTAGGCGGCGAAGCCCGCGCCGTGACCCCGGTCCGCGAGGTGGCCGGCGAGCATGTACGCGCCGACGAGCGCGAGGCTGGTGCCCTGTCCGGTGAGGAACGAGGGCGCGTACGCGGCGTCGCCGACCAGCGCGACCCTGCCGTTGGACCAGCGGGGCATGTGGATCTGGCTGACCCCGTCGAAGAACAGGTCCTCCGCCTCGCGCAGGGCGGCCAGCATGCCCGGGATCTCCCATCCCGCGTCGGCGAAGACCTCGGCGGTCAGGTCGCGTTGGGCTTGCGGGTCCCGGAACGCGTCCATGGGCGGCTCCGGCCGGGCGAAGTTCAAAAAGGCGTGCACCTCGTCGTCGTCCCCCACGGCGTAGAGTGCCGCGGCCCTGCCCGGGGCGTTCCACATCACGGTCTCGTGGGAGAGCCCGAAGGTGTTGCGCATGGTGAACACGGCGAAGCAGTAGCCGAGGTAGCGGTGGAACCGCTCTTCAGGGCCGAACAGCATCTCCCGGGTGCGCGAGTGCATGCCGTCCGCACCGAACACCATGTCGAACGTACGGCTGCCGCCCCCGCGGAAGGTGACGTCGACCCCGTGGTCGCTCTGGTCGAGGGTGTCGATGGAGTCGTTGAACAGGAACTCCACGTCGTCACGGACCGCCGTGTACAGCGCTTCCGTCAGATCCCCGCGCCGTACCTCCAGGTCCTGTCCCGCGACACCGCCGGTGACGGCATGCGGGTGCAGGGAGGTCACCTCGCTGCCGTCCGAGTCGAGGAAGGTCAGCCGCCGCAGGTCGATGTGCGCGTCCCGCAGCCGCGGCAGGATCCCCATCCTCCGGACGACTTCCAGTGCGGTGCCGCGCACGTCGACGGGATGGCCACCCCCGCGCAGGGTGGGCGCCTTCTCCACGACCGTGACCGCGTATCCGTAGCGGTTCAGCCAGAACGCGAGGGCGGGCCCCGCGATGCCGGCCCCGGATATCAGGACCGTGCGCCTCGGCGTGCCACGGACATCCGTCAGCTGATCGGTGAGGGGCATTCCTTGACTCCTTTGGGCATGGTGCGAGTGACGAACAGGGCCAGCGACGTGACGACGCCGGCTATGACGAAGCCGGTGACGTAGGCCGATTCGGCCGCGACCTCCGACCCGGAAGGGGTTGCGGCGGTGAGGAGCGCACCACCGAGCTGCCCGCCCACGGCGTAGCCGAGTACGCGGCTCACCAGGATCAGGCTGGTGGCGATGCCGGTGTCCTTGGCATCGACGGCCGTGGCGGTGCTGGTCGTCATCGCCGTGACGCACAAGCCGCTTGCCAGCGCGATCAGCGCCTTGCCGACGACGACGTGCCAGACCTCGGTGTGCACGGACGCCAGGACGACCAGGGAGACGGCCATCATGACGACCCCGGTGTTGACCACGGCACGCGAGCCGAAACGCCGGTCCCCGATCCCGCCGAGCGGCCCGGCCAGCGTCGCGGCGACGGCGCCGGGCAGCAGGAGGAAGCCGATCTCGGTGGCGCTGGCGCTGAATCCGTACCCGTCGCCGCGCTCGTCGAGCAGCTGCGGAACGAGATAGGCCGCCATCGAGGTGCCGAGGCAGATCACGAATGTCAGCGCACACGCCTTCCAGATCGCGGGCCGTGCCAGCATGTGCAGATCGATCACCGGAGAGGCCGCACGCCGTTCGACGGACACCCAACCGGCGACGAAGACGGCCAGAAACACGACGAGGGCGCCGAGCACGAGTGGTTGCGAGGCCGCTTCGGGCGCCAGCGCGAGTACGAGCATGAGCGTGACCAGCATCCCGCTCAGGAGCAGCAGGCCGGGCCAGTCGATGCCGGCGTCGTCCGACCCGCCCGGCCGGTCGGACGGCATGAGCCTGTTCACGAGCAGGGTGGCCCCGACGACCGCGATCGTGGGCAGCGCGAACATCCAGTGCCGGGAGAGCTCTTCCGCCACCGGCCCGGCCGACAGCATGCCGACCATCCCTCCCCCGACGAAGAGTCCGCTGACCACCCCGATGGCGACCCTCGACTCTCCCGGGGGCAGGTTTTTGCGCACGACGATGAACGACAGTGGAAGCGCGCCCACCATCGCCCCTTGCAGCACCTGCCCGAGCAGCAGTACGGGCAGGTTCGGGGCCAGGGCGGACACCGTGCCGCCGACCGCAACGACCGCCATCAGCCGGATCAGGACCCGTTTCCCGCCGTAGCGGTCGCCGAACATGCCTGCCAACGGCGTGATGAGTGCCCCGGAGATGAGGAGCACGATGCTGAGCAGTGCCCCTTCGGACTGGCTCATGTCCAGTTCGCGTTCCAGGAGCGGGATCGTCGGTGACACCACCGACTCCAGAGCGCCGGTGAACAGTGCCAGTAAACCGAGGGCTCCGACAGCGGCCTTCCCGATGGGGACCGGGGGATCCAGGGTTGTGGTCATGAGTGTCCTTTCCGCCATTGCCGGGTGAGGAAGGGGGCAACGGGGGGCGCGCACGGCATGTGGCGCTGCCGCCCCGGACGGGCTAGGACCGGCGGCGCAGCGCGGCCCGGGCCGGCAGCGTGACCGCCGGCAGGGCCAGGCCGCCGGCGGCGACCGCGAAGCATCCGTACACCAGCGGAGGCACGTACGGCATGTCACCGGTCACGCCGCTCATCATCGGGACCAGCGTGGCCGCGGCGATCGCGGAGCCGAGGACCAGGCCCACCACGGCGACCAGCAGGCCCTCCCAGCGGAGCATCGTCATCACCTGACGCCGGGTGGACCCGACGAGGCGCAGCATGCCCAGCTCGCGGCGGCGGTCCAGGACCGTCATCACCAGGGTGTTGACCGCGGCGACGGCGGCGAACCCGCCGAGGACCGCGGCCATGGTGTTGTTCATCCAGGCGCCCAGCTTCGCGTCGCGGTTCTGCCCGGTGGCGTAGCCGGAGGCGTCGGTGACCTCGCCCAGGGCGGTGAGCGACTTCTCCGAGCCGCCCCGTACCAGGAGCGTGCTGTCGAAGCTCGAGGTGACGTGCCCGGCCAGGGACGCCCGGTCCATGGTCACCGTGGCCAGGCCGAGGCCGCGGCCGTAGACCGCGACGATCTCGGGGCTGACCTCCGTCCCGTCGGGGAGGTGGAGCGGGAGCCGGTCGCCGACACCGGCGTCCGCCGAGGTCGCCAGGGTCTTGTCGATGGCGATACGCCCCTCGCCGAGCCGGTCGAGGCTGCCGTCGCGTACGTCCAGGTCCTGCACCTTCGCCAGCTCGGCGCCAGAGCCGGTGACGCCCTGGGCGGTCGCGCCCTGGAGCGACTTGAACTCGCCGGAGCCGGTCGGCACCAGCACCTGCGTGTTCAGCAGCCCGACGGCCGCCTCCACGCCCGGCGCGCGGGCGGCGCGTGCAGCCGCGTCCACCGGGAGCCCGGCCGGGTCCGTCACCACGTGGTCCGCGGTGATGCCCGCGCGCAGCTGCTTGTCGGCGGCGTGGGTCTCGCTCGTGTGTATGAACACGAGGGTCGAGGAGAAGGCCACGGCGAGCACGATCGGGGTGATCGCGGAGGCGAGGCGGCGGGCGTTGGTACGGGAGTTGGCGGCCGCGAGCTCGGCGGACGGGCCCGCGCCGCGCAGCGGGAGGCCGAACAGGCCGGCGCACAGCCGTGCCACCGACGGGCCGAGCAGCCCGACGGCGAGCATGAAGAGCATGACGACGCCGAGGGCGGCGCCGGCCGCGTCGTCCCCGGCGGAGCGGGCGGACACGCCGGTGAGGATCGTGCCTCCGACGAGGGCGCCGACGCCGAGGAGGGTGCGGACCAGACCGGGCCGCAACCGCTCCACCGACGCGTCCGACAGCGCCTGTCCGGGCTTGGTCTTCGCGGGCCGGCGCCCGGCCATCCAGCCTGCGCCGAGCGCGGTGAGCAGCCCCATGACGACGGCGGCGAGCAGCGGAAGCCCGGAGACGTGCAGGTCCACGGCGCGCGGGATGGCGCCCCGGTCCTGGAGCTGCCCGAACCACCAGTGGGCGAGCCCGATGCCGGGCAGGCAGCCGATGATCCCGGCGAGCGGCGCGACGAGCAGTGCTTCGGAGGCGACCGCGCGGCGGACCTGCCGCGGGGTGGCGCCGACGGCGCGCAGCAGGGCGAACTCGCGGGCCCGCTGACCGACCGAGAGCGCGACGGTTCCGGCGGCCGTGAAGACCGCGACGATGGCGGCGATGCCGCCGAAGGAGCCGCCGATTCCGAAGAGCGTCACCTTGGCGTACCCGAGGCCCGGGTCCTCGACGGCACCGCGGTCGTCGCCGGTGTGGACCTGGACGCCGGAGCCGGCCAGGGCCTGCTTCACGGCGCCGGCGAGGGCGTCGGCGCCGGTGCCGTCCTCCGCCAGCACGACGACGGCGTCGGCCTTGCCGGGGTGCCCGGCGAGCATGGGGGCCTGGGTGTCGGCGAACCAGGTCAGGGCACCCGCGTCGCCAAAGTCGCGGGCGGTCTCCGCGGGACCGGCCTCGGCGACGCCGGCGACGCGGAAGTCCTGCCGGCCGGCGGCGGTCTCCAGTACGACGGTGTCGCCGACCGCGGCGCGCGCGGCGCGGGCCGTTCCCGCGTCGAGGACGACTTCCCCCTCGCGGGGTGCGGAGCCGGTGGTCAGCGAGGTGCCGGTGAAGGTGTGCGAGCCCCATCCGTGCGCGGTGAGCACACCTCCCGGAACAGTCAGTGCACGGGCGCCGGCGTCCACCGCGCGCACCGGGAAGGTGAAGTCCGCGACGGCGGTGGCCGCACCCGGCGCCCCGGCGGCCTTCGCAGCCAGCCCGGCGTCCATCCGTGCCGTGTCCGGCAGGGGCGTCGCCTCCTTCTCGCGGTCCTCGCCGCTGCCGGTGACGACGTACTTGTTCTGGTCCGCCGCCGCGACGACCGGCGCGTTCGCGTACCGTTCCGGCGGCACGGAGGCGCGCAGGCTGGTCTCGAGCAGGATTCCGCAGGCCGAGACGATCAGTGCGGACATCAGCAGCGCGAGGAAGGTCCCCGCGAAGGACGCGGGCTTGAAGCGGACGGCCTCACGGGCGAGTCCGTTGGGGCGCCTCATGCCGCCACCCCCGCCATCGCACCGGAGCGGGAGGCGCGCGAGGTGAGCACGGCCATCCGTGCCGCGATCTGCTCCACCGAACCGCGCTCGAGGTGGTCGGCGAAGGCGCCGTCGGCGAGGAACAGCACACGGTCGGCCCAGGCGGCCGCGACCGGGTCGTGGGTGACCATGACAACGGTGGCGCCCAGAGCGTCCACCGCGTTGCGCAGCAGGCCGAGGACCTCGGCGGCGGTGCCGGTGTCGAGGGCGCCGGTGGGTTCGTCCGCGAAGATCACGTCGGGGCCGGTGACCAGGGCGCGGGCGACGGCCACGCGTTGCTGCTGACCGCCGGAGAGTTCTCCGGGCCGGCGCTTCGCCTTGTCGGCGAGTCCGACCTGGGCGAGCACCGCCTGCGCCTGGCGCCGGTCCTGGCGCTGCCCGGCCAGGCGCATGGGCAGCAGCACGTTCTGCTCCACGGTCAGCGACGGCAGCAGGTTGAACGCCTGGAAGACGAAGCCGAGGCGGCTGCGGCGCAGCTCGGTGAGCTCGTTCTCGCTCATGCCGGTGATCTCCGTGCCGCCGAGGCGCACGGATCCCGCCGTCGGCCGGTCGAGCCCGGCAGCGCACTGCAGGAAGGTGGACTTGCCGGACCCGGACGGGCCCATGACCGCGGTGAACGTGCCGCGCGGCAGGGCGAGGTCGATGCCCGCGAGGGCGTGCACCGTGCCCGGCCCGCGGCCGTACTGCCGCCGGACGTCGCGCAGTTCGACGGCGAGACCGGACGTGGTGGCCGGGACCTCGGGCCGGTTGTCCGCCTTCTGCCGCTTGCCTCTGCGTAGCCTCATGTCCCGTCTCCCTCTTCACGTGTGCTTTCTGTGACGGGTGAAGAGTGCGGGGACGGCTGAGCGCCGGGCGTCATACCGGGGAGCCAATGTGGGGGTGCTACCGCGGTAGGGGGTGGGGGAGGGGCGGGGGCGGTCCTACTCGCCCGGAGCGACCAGCCCCGACTCGTAGGCGAAGACCACCGCCTGGGCGCGGTCGCGCAGGCCAAGCTTGGTCAGGACGCGGCTGACGTGCGTCTTCACCGTCTGCTCAGCCAGTACCAGCGTCTGCGCGATCTCCCCGTTCGACTGCCCGCGGGCCACCAGCGTGAGGACCTCGGTCTCGCGTTCCGTCAGGCCTTTGAGCCGCAGCGCGGGCTTGCCCCGGACGGCGGAACGCTGCTTGGCGAAGTCCGCGATGAGCCGGCGCGTCACGGAAGGGGCGAGCAGCGCGTCGCCCGAGGCCACGACGCGGACCGCCGCGATGAGGTCGGCCGGCGGCGCATCCTTGAGGAGGAAGCCGCTCGCGCCCGCCCGGAGCGCCTCGTAGACGTAGTCGTCGACGTCGAAGGTGGTGAGCATCAGGACGCGCGGCCGGTGTGTCACACCGGGTGCCGGCTCCAGGAGGCGGCGTGCGGCCTCCAGCCCGTCCATCTCGGGCATCCGCACGTCCATCAGCACGACGTCCGGGTGGGTACGCCGGCTCAGCTCGACGCCCTGCGCGCCGTCGGGGGCCTCGCCCACCACGTCGATGTCGCTCTGGGCGGCCAGCAGGGCGGCGAAGCCGGCCCGCACCATGGCCTGGTCGTCGACGATGATGACGCGCGTCGTCACGTGAAGTCCTTTTCAGTCAGCGAAGTTCAGGGGAAGTTGGGCAGCGACCCGGAAGCCGCCGTCCGGCAGCGGCCCCGTGTCGAGGCTGCCGCCGACGAGCCGCACCCGCTCGCGCATGCCGACGAGACCGTGCCCGGTGCCGCCCACCTCGAGCGGCCCGTCGGGCGGCTGGGGCGGAGGTCCGTTGACGACCAGGACGGTGAGCCGCGCACCGTCCTGCGGATCGGACTCCGTCACCGACAGCGACACCTGCGTGCGGGCACCCGGTGCGTGCCGCACGACGTTCGAGAGAGACTCCTGGACAATCCGGTACGCGGACAGGCCGACCGCCTCGGGCACATGGGCGTCGCAGGGGGTGAACTCCACCGGCCCGCGGGCCCTCGCCGTCACTTCCACCAGCTGCCCGATCTGCGCCAGGCCCGGCTGGGGCACGAGCTCGCCGTGCGCCTCCTCGTTGCGCAGCACGCCGAGGAGCCGTCGCATTTCGCCGAGCGACTCGCGCGCGGTCGCCGCAATGGACGTGAACTCCTCCCGCACGTTTGGCGGCAGCCTGTCGAGGCGGTACTCCGCTGTGTCCGCCTGCACCGTGATGACGGACATGTGGTGTGCCACCACGTCGTGCAGCTCGCGGGCGATCCGGGCGCGCTCCTCCAGCAGCGTCCGCCGGCCACGTTCGGCCTCGCTGATCGTCTCCTGCTCGACCAGCCTGCGCTGCACCTCGGACCGCTCGCGCAGCGCACCGCCCAGCAGGAGCGCGACGCCCCCGAGGATGGTGAACAGCAGGCCCATGGCGCCGAAGCCATGGGGCGCGACGAACCCCAGGGCCACGTTCGCGGCGGCCGTGGCCAGCCACACCAGCAGCAGTGTCCGGCGCCGCTCGCGCAGGCCCAGGGCGAGGCAGAGGCCGACGTACCCGACGATCTCCATGGGAGGGAACGGCCACAGCAGCCGCTCCTGGAAGTCGACGGTGAGCAGGGCGAGCGCCCCGGCAACGTCCGCGACGAAGACCACGTACCAGGCCTGCAGCGGCCGCACGACGGCGAGCAGCAGCGGCGCGGCCTGCGCGACGGCCAACCCGCCGGCGACGCCTCCGGTCAGGCCGTAGTCGGCGGTGAGGACCACGATGGTCGTGGGCAGCAGGGCGACGCACAGCACGAACGCCACGGCCCACGGCAGCAGCCGCACCCATCGCCGCGAAGCCCCCGCGAGCAGCGCGCGCGGGCGTTCCTCCTCCACTGAGGTCATGCGCACCAGCCTATGTGCGCCGCGACGGCGTCCGGAGTGGCGCAAGGCGTCGGCTCCTCATATGCCGGCACGCAGCGGTTCTCCCACTTCGTACATGTGCCGCAGGGCCTGACGGTAGGAGTCGACGAGGTCGGTCTCCGCGTAGGGGATGCCGAGGTCGCGGCAGCGGGCCTTCACCATGGACTGGGCGAGCCTCGGGTGCGCGCGTACCAGCCGGGGCGCCGGTCGAGCAGCCCTGTTCCTCGACGTCACGCAGCAGCGGTGTGAACTCGCTGACCGCGTCCGGTGGGGCTTGTCGCGCGGTGGTGTTCCCGCGGTGCGGCGGAGGTGAGCTTCGCCGTGTGCTGCCGGCACGCGTGGTCACTACGGCGGTGGTCGGCAACGTCCTGAAGCGGCGCATCCATCCGTCTCCTCGGCTCGGCGTCGGCGCAGATGGTCGCGGAAGGGGTCGACGAGGGTGGGCTGGTAGGAGGGGGCGATGCCCAGGCCATGTGCGTCCTCCCCGCCGACGCGGGAGTGTTCCGCACCATGCGATTTTCGTGCACTCGGACGTGCCGTCCTCCCTGCGGGTGCGGTGTGGGCGTGTTCGGTGGCACCGCGCATCAGCCGCTCGGCCGCCGCGTGGAGCTCGCCTGCCCACTCGGCGTGGAGCCGGCCGTCCGGCGTGCGCTGCTCCTGCCGCGGGGTGCGCAGCCGCTCCCGCTCGTCGTAGCGGGCCTGGTGCTCGGCGCTCGCCTCCTGCGGGAACTGCGGGGTGATCGCCGCTTCGAGCGGCGGCGTGAAGGAGGCGGTGTGGACATCCCAGGGGCGGTGCGGGCCACGCCAGGACATCCGCGTGCACACCACTGCGGTCCTCCTCGCCCTTGGCGCGCGTCCGTCTCCTTGGCGGGACCCGGGTACGGTGCTCCGAGGCGGGATCTACAACCTACGGGGGCATGAGGTGACCGGTGGAGTGCGCGGGCGGGAGGCGGTCGCCGCGCTGCGGCCCGTTCTTGCTCCGGGTGCGGGCGCGGACGAGGGGGTCGACTGGGAGGCTCTCTCGGCCGCCTGGGGCGTGTGTTTCCCGTCCGACTACCGGGCCTTCATGCAGGTCTACGGGGCGGGCGGCATCAGCGACTCCCTCGAGATCCTGCGCCCGCTGGGCCCGGACCGCATGGACGACGGCGGCATGGCTTCCGAGACGGCGAACGCACGCGACCAGTGGCCCCCGGACTCGGCCGCCGACAGCGCCGCAGGCGGTGGCGGCACCACGGGGGATGTCCTCGCCTGGGGCGTGACGACCGCGGCGGACGTCCTGTGCTGGCCGACCTCTCCGGCCCACCCGGACCGGTGGCCGGTCGCGGTGCTGCGGCCGAGCCTGGTCTCCCGGTGGACCGTTCACCCCGTGGGTATGGCCGAGTTCCTGCGCCGACTGCTGGCCGGCGAGTTCGACAGCTGCCCGGTCAGCGACACCACGCTGTGGCGGGCGGGCGCGGGGCGGTTCCTGCACTGGCGCGAGGAGGAGCGTCTGCTGGCCCAGGGCATCGACCCGTGGACGGGCGAGCCGGACCCGTACGCCGGCCTGCGGTTCGACCCCTGACCCGCCCGGCGGCGGTTGTCGAATGCGGGGGGGTCGGCGGGCGTGTCCGGTGGCTTGTCAGAGCCTGCGGTTAGCGTCGCTTCTCATGGGTATCCACTGCGAGTACGTCCGCCTGTCCCCGGCCGAGCTGCGGCGGTCGCTGGACGATCCGGCCTGGGCGCACAAGCACCTCGAAGAGCTCGGTGACGCCTGGGCCGGCGGGGATCCGCTGCCGCCGGAGAAGGCGCCGTTCTTCAGCATCGAGAAGGCCTGGCACAAGCTGCACGACCTCCTTGCCGCCCACGGCGGTATGCCGGTCGACATTGTCCACGGAGGGGCCGTGCTTGTGCTGGAAGAGGAGATGGCCTACGGCCCCGCCCGTTACCTGAACTCCCAGGACGTCGCCCGGGCTGCCGGTTTCCTCGCTGCCACACCGTTCGGCGAGCTCGCCCGGCACTACGACCTGGCGGCCATGCGCCGCGCCGAAATTTATCTCCTGCCGGAATCCGAGGCCGGGGTTCCCGCGGACCTGGAGACCCTGCGGCGCCGCTACCAGGAGCTGACCCGGTTCTTCCGCGCTGCCGCCACAGCGGGCGACGCCGTCGTCCTCATGCTGACCTGACCGGGCTTCCGGCTCCGCCCGGACAGCCCCACCCGACACCCACAGACCCCTTCGCCCAGCCCCCGCTGCGGGGCAGGAGCCACTCTGCCCGGCTCTGTGCTGCCTGCCGGTCGGACTACGCCTTCTGCGTCTGCCTCTCTTCCCGCCTCCCGCGGCCTGGTCTTCTCCGGCGTGGTGGCGGGTTCGGTGGGGAGCCTGCCCGGTCGCTCACCATGGTCGCTTGTCGGTGCGGGCGTCATAGTGTTGCGAGGGGGATGCCGTGCGGGCGGCCGGTGAGGAGGGCTGCGATGTGGTCGGCGCAGCGCAGGGCCGCCTCGGCCATGGCGCGCCGGGTCATTCCGGCGATGTGCGGGGTGAGCAGGGCGCCCGGCACGCCGGACAGAGGGGAGGCGAAAGCGGCGTGTTCGTGGGCGAAGGTGTCGACGGCGGCGGCTGCCAGGGGGTGGGCGGGGTCGCGCAGCGCGTCGGCCAGCGCTTGTTCGTCGACGATCCCGCCCCGGGCGGTGTTCAGCAGGATCGCCCCGGGCCGCATCAGCGCCAGTTCCGCCCGACCGATCATCGAGCGGGTTTGTTCGGTGAGCGGAAGATGCACCGACACCACGTCACTGGTGGCCAGAAGGCCCTCAAGGGACGCGACCTGGAGCACCACCGACTCCTTTGCCAGTGCCGGGCGGCGGGAGAAACCCTGGACGGCCATGCCCAGGGCGGCCGCCCGGCCCGCCAGGGCCGATCCGATCCGACCCAGTCCGGCGATGCCCAGGGTCAGTTCCGACAGCTCGACCGCGGGAGCGGCCGGAGTGCTCCAGCGGCCACCGTGCGCGGCCTCGTTGTGTGCCACCAGGTTCCGGGTCAGGGCGAGCAACTGGGCCAGGGCGAACTCCGCGACCGCGTTCGCGTTGGAGCCCGGGGTATGGGTGACCGCCACGCCGTGGCGGTCGGCGGCGGCCAGGTCCACGTGGTCGGTGCCCGCCCCGGCCCGCCCGATCACCCTCAGCCGGTTGGCCAACGCCGGGCCGGTCGCCGCCGCCAGGAAGGCGGCGCGCAGCGGGACGCCGGCCCGGGACTTGAGTGCGTGGTAACCGAGCCCGCCGCGGACGGTCTCGGCGACAAGCGCCGACTCATCGAAGGCGTCGAAGTCGGCGAAGGCCACCCGGCCCGCCCACGCCGCCCGCACGCCCGCCGGGTCGGTCACCCGCCGGAGGTTCAGCGTGACGGCCAGACCGTGCCCGAGCAGACGCTCCAGCTCACGGTCGAGCAGCTCCCCGGGAGCCGCGTCCAGCAGCAGCACTCGCATCCGCCCCATGGTCCCCCTTCCCGGCGGGTGGACCGTACACGCTCCCAGTGGCCGACGGCGAGAGCCCCGGCCCCTGTACCGGCAGGAGGTCCTACACCCCCAGTTCCTCCAGCACGGCGGCGCGTTCGGCGTCCAGCCGGTCCCGCCTCTGGCGCTGGTTGCTGATCCACACCCCGAGCCGGACGGGGTGCCAGTGCCCGGCCTCGTCACGGACGGCTTCGATCCATGTGCGGGGCACCTTCACGTGTCCTTCCGGTTGCCGGTATTGGCGGAGTGCGGCGAGGGCGCGTTCCAGGTGGTGGCGCCGGCGCGGCGACCACCGCTCCCTGGGGATCGTCTGCAAGACCGTCGCCCAGGCGGAGACGCTCCACCGCGCCCTGTCGGATGCCGGCGTCGAGTCGGCCCTCCTCGACTACGGCACCACGGTGTTCACCGGCGGCATCGTCGTCACCTCGGCGCACATCGCCAAGGGGCTGGAGTTCGACGCAGTGATCGTCCCGCACACGGGCGACGTCAACTACGCCGACGAGATCGACCGGTGCATGCTCTACCTCGCGTGTACCAGGGCCATGCACGAACTCCACCTGACCCACACCGGGCCCGTCTCGCGCTTCCTGGGCTTCACCGAGCATCCCGGGGGCACTCCCGGCGCCGCCGGGACCGGGGCGGCAGAGGTCCGCGACCGCGCGGTGGACGTATCGGTGTGCTGACCTCGGCCGGGGGTCATGCCCCTAATCAGCGGTCTGCCGATGCCTCCGGAGTCGGTGACACCACCCCCCAGGCCATGTGTTCGACAGGGGGAGAAAGTCATGCCGACTCCGGAGGCCGGGTGCCCCGTTGCGGGGCCACCAAGAAGGTAATGGGGGCTGCACCGTCGCCCCGGCCCCGGACCATGCCCGGCAGGCGTGCTGGATCGCCTCAGGTCCGCTCGCCCGCCGGGGCCGCCGCTCCCGGACGCCCGGGGTGGCCGATCCGGTTCCTTCAGCCGGAACAGGGGGGATCAGGATGCCGGCCGTGCCTGGCCTGGGCGTTGAGGCGGCTGGCCCGGCCTGGCGGGAGATCGCCCTCCAGCCGCACGAGATGCTGCTGTGCCGCCGCAGGACAGCCGCACCCACGCTGTGAGGCGGCAGGCCCTGGGCCGGGATGGGGAAGGAGTACGTCCTACCGCCGACAGTTCCGGGCCGCTGAAGAGGCGGCACGAGCACAGCGGGCGCCCGCCCCTTCGCAGCAGTTCCGGCCTCTTCTCTCAGCGGCGCTGTGCTCTCTTCAGCCGATCGACTTGGATATCGATCAGGTCAGGAGGAAAGGACGCGCTGCCGTCCACGTCCAGCATGTTGAACGTCGCTATCGTGGTACCGACGAGAACCACAACGGTCTGCTCCTGCCGGAGCGGGTCCTCGCCGGTGGTTTCCTCAACCCCGAGGAGGTGCTCCTCGAGCGGGATCACGGTGCGATAGCTCACGGCCTCGTCCCCGGTCCGTGGCGGGCTTTCCACGGCAAGCCGGGCCCGGAACTCGCCGACATAGCCGGTCCCGGAGTAGGACGTGCAGGTTTCCACGCCCGCCTGAAGCCGCGCGAAAGCCTCCTGAGCCCCCGTGCCCTTGTAGGAGGCGAGGATCGAGGAACCGGCCCAGAGGCTGTCCTTCCAGTTGAAGACCTGCTCGACGGCGGCGAACGCGCCTTCGCCGCGGCTGACCTCGAGAACCTCCTGACAGGCAGGGTCGGAGACCGGCGGAAACGAAGGCCTCCCGGCACGCAGCTTGCGCTCCTGCACGGGAGTTCCGCCCGGGCCGGCCTGCGGAACTTCTGCTTCCCGCAAAGCCAGTGTCTTGAGCTGCTTGACGCTCAGCGGGCGGCCCGCTGTGCCAGCCGACGTCTCGGCGTCAGCAGCCTTGGCTGCGCCGTCCGGCACCTGGGCCGTCGCGCAGCCGCCCGCCCACAGCGCCCCGGCGACCAGGACCGCTCCCAGTGTTCTCGCCTGCGGCTTCCCCTGACGCACGCAACCTCCTGCTCGAATGTGATGGACCGGCAGAGCCTAGCCCAGCCTTCCGCACGTCGGCGTACGGGCTTCCGCCGCAGGAATCCAAGGGCACCGCACCCGCCGTAGCGAGCACCGAAGCGGAAGGGCCCGAGCGTCTGGGCGTCGGCGAGACAGTGATCGTGCGGGGCCCCGCGCCGTTCCTCTTCGTCGACGAGGTGGGCACTCGGGCCGAACCCGTCGAGTGCGGCGCGTTCTGCTCGACGCCCGAGCAGGGCGGGACCCGCCACCGGTTTGGCTGGCACGACGCCGGTACCGGCGGGGAGGACGCGACGACCCTGGTCGTCGGCGCCTATCCGGTGCGCGGGGAGATCAGTCGCAGGCTGCTGGACGCGCTGCCCGTCGTACTGCGCGTGGGGTCCGGCGGCGGGCCCGACCCCGTGTGGGACCATCTCGCCGCCGAGGTCGCCGCCGACACCCCGGGCCAGCAGATCGTCCTCGACCGGCTGCTGGACTGGATGCTGGTGTGCGCGCTGCGCGAGTACTTCGACCGGCCCGGCGGTACTCCGCCGGGCTGGTACTCCGCCGGGCGCGACCCGGTGGTGGGCGGCGCGCTGCGCCTGCTGCACGGGGAACCGGCGGCGCCGTGGACGGTTGCCTCGCTGGCCAGCCGGACCGGGGTGTCGCGGGCCACGCTGGCGAAGCGGTTCACCGACCTGGTCGGCGAACCGCCCCTGACCTACCTCACCCGCTGGCGCATGACGCTCGCGGCGGACCTGCTGACCGAGCGCGAGACGGCGACTGTCGCGGAGATCGCCCGCGCCGTGGGCTACTCCGACGCGTTCGCGTTCAGCGCGGCGTTCAAACGAACCCGCGGCATCAGCCCCAGCGCGTATCGGCGCACCGCGACGGCCCCGCCCCCGCAGCCGGCCGGCGCACCCTCATGACGAGTCCCCCGGCATCCGGTTCCTGTGACTGTGGTGATGGCACTGTGGGGTTCTCAGCGGTCGCCCGAGGCCGGGGGGGGGGCGACGGTTCGGTGCTCGTGTCGTAGGGGTCGGCTTCTCCATGCTGCACCTCAGCGTCGCCTCGCCTTCCGTGGACGAGCACGAGGCTCTCCTGGCCTCGGTCGAGCACTTCGCCTTCTGCCCGGACGACATCTGGCAGGGCAGCAGGCCGTACGCACTGGCCGCATACGCCGAGCGGATCACCGGTGCCCACTGCTGGGACTTCTGGTGGGACTGACCCGCTGCCCGGAAGACGTTCGACTGGGAAGTGGCCCTCGGAGTGCGGTGCTGGAGTGTCAGGCGGCGGACAGTCTGTGCCACCAGTGACTGCAGCCGCCGGAGCAGAAGCGCTCGCGGCGCCGTCCGTCGGCGATCGCGAGCACCGCGATCAGCAGCCGGAACGCCTTGCGGCGTTCGTCCAGGGGCGCAAGACCGGCGATCTTTCCCAGTTGCTCGTCCATCCGGCCTCGTGAGATCAGCACTGCGGGTGTATGCGTCGGGCGCAGCCCGGCACGGCGGATGCTCTCCGGTGCGTCCTCGGTGACCGCGCGCGCCTGAACGCAGTGATGGCGCAGGGACAGCAGCACCTCGGACTGCTGTTCCCGTCCGAGGCCGTCGAACCATTCGAGGCCCTGGGACATCGGGCGCAGCCCCTGCGCGAGCTCGTTGAGCAGGACATCGCGTTCGTTCACGACTGCCTCCAGTGGGACGGACGCCGCTTTGCAGCGGTGATCAGGGTTCCGAGCAGCACTGCCGGATCGGCCGCGCCCTCGGCGTCGTCGGCCCAGCGAGCAGTCTGCAGTGGGTGGACCTGGTCGACCAGGACGCCTTCGCGGGCCAGGACGAGGGCCACCGCCGGCATGGCCGAGCGGCACAGCCACTCGTTGACGGCGGCGACGAGGAGGGTCGCCTTGTAGCGGGCCGCCGGCTTGCCGTGGCGCGCGGCGGCGGCGCGGTGCTTTTTTTGGGGGGTTGGTTCCGTACTCGACCGTGTGGCGCTCGCGGTGGCCGGCCGGGCCATCGACACGGCTTGCCCGGCCACCCGCCTCCGGGACGTGGCGTACGCGTTCTCCTGTGCGGAAGCCGCGTGCGCGCTGCACGAAACCGGGTCCTGTCCTCCTCGAATCGGCTCAGTCCGAGGTCGTCCCGGGTTTGGTGTGAAGAACGTCGCGGGCCTGCTCCGCGGCGCGGGCGATGCTCTCGCTGACGAAGCCGAGGAAGCGGGCGACGTTCTCGAGGCGGGCGGCGGCCGGGGTGCCGGGGCCGAGGACGCCGATGCCCTGCCGCGCGGTGTCGACGAGTTGGGCGGTGGAACGGGCGCTGGCCATCATCGACCGGTACCAGACGTCGTCGTCGACGACGTAGCGCTCGCGGCGGCGTTCGCCGCGTTCCCGGCGGACGAAACCCTGGCTGTCGAGGAACGCGACCGCTTTGGAGATGGACGCCGGGCTGACTTGGAGGCGCTGGGCGAGTTCGGAGGCGGTGAGGCTGCCGGTGTCGGTGAGGGCGAGGCAGGCCATCACCCGGGACATCATCCTCGGCATGCCCGAGGCCATGAAGGCGGCGGCGAATGTCTCCTCGTACTCGCGTACAGCCTCGGAGACACCTCCGTGTGCCTGCGGGAGCGTCTGCGGTTCTCCTGGCACGGCCTGCCTGCGCCGGCGGGTGCGGCGTTCGGTGGCGCGCTGGGCCAGGTCGGCCCGGTAGCCGGCGGGGCCGCCGTTGCGCATCACCTCACGCGTGATCGTCGAGGTCGGACGATCGAGACGTCTGGCGATCTCGGCGTAGGCCAGGCCGTCGCCCAGTCCCTGCACGATCTGTCGGCGTTCCTGCTGGGTGAGCCTGCTTCCCGGCATCGCGGTCTCCCTCGTTCTCCCGATGGCTTCAAGATAGCGTTCACGCTCAATCCATTGCAACGAATGGATGATTGTCGTTGCGTTAATCCTGATCGGAGTTGCAACGATTTATCGGCTTCCACCTGCTGTTATGGTCCTCCCGTGCGACAAAGATGTTGATGGATAATTGAATGCAACGTAGCGTTTCCGGTGTAAGAAAAAACGAGTCAAGGGAGAGCACGATGCAGAAGTTCGACACCCCCGCCCCGGTCTCCGCAATCCTCGACATCCCCGCGGGACGCATCCGGTTCATCGCCGCCGACCGGGCCGACACCGTGGTCGAGGTCCTGCCCGCGAACCCCTCGAACGGCCGCGACGTGAAGGCGGCCGAACGGACCAGGGGCGAATACGGTGGCGGTGTCCTGCGAATCGAGACCTCTCCGGGGAAGAACCGGATCCTCGGCGACTCCGGATCCATCGAGGTGACCGTCCAACTGCCCGCCGGCTCCCGCGTCGAGGCGAAGGCGGCCCTCGCCGAGTTCCGGGGCGTCGGACGGCTCGGCGACGTCACCTTCGAGGGCGCGCAGGCCACAGTCAAGCTCGACGAGACCGCGAGCGCCAGCCTCACCCTGCAGGCCGGCGACATCTCGGTCGGCCGCCTGGGCGGCCCCGCACAGATCAGCACCCAGAAGGGCGACATCCACATCGCCGAGGCCCTGCGCGGCACGGTCACGCTGCGCACCGAGCACGGCGACATCTCGATCGCCGCCGCAGCCGGTGTCCCGGCCGCCCTGGACGCCGGTACCGCCTACGGCCGCGTCAGCAACGCCCTGAAGAACGCCGGAACCGCCGAACTCGACATCCGTGCCACCACATCCCACGGCGACATCACCGCCCGCAGCCGCTGAAAGAGCGGAAACCGCACGATCCGGCCGGACTCACCGCGACCGATTCCGCCGGTCGTCGCCGAAGGCACCGCCATCCATCCCGAAGAACCCGCGATCCACATACGGGACCGGGAGAAGCCGTACAGGAAGCTCTCACGCGATCAGGAGGAACACATGACGAAGGACAACACTTCCCCGGCCACTGCGCAGTGGACCGGCATGGTGCCGGTCGACGACACGGCCCTGGCCGTCACCGACAGCGGCGGCCCCGGCACCCCCGTGATCTACCTCAACGGCCAGTTCGCCACGCAGGGATACTGGCGGCGGACCATCGGCGAACTGGGCACGCAGTGGCGGCACATCACCTACGACGAGCGGGCCCGCGGCAGGAAGTCGAAGCGCTCGGCGGACTATTCCTTCGAGGCCGCAGTCCGGGACGTCGATACCGTTCTCGAGGCCAGGGGAGTGGATCGGGCGCTGGTGGTGGGCTGGTCCTACGGGGCGGTCGTCGGCGCGCACTGGGCCGGCCGGAATCCGGAGCGTGCCCTGGGCGCGGTCCTGGTCGATGGCGCGTACCCGTACGACTGGCTCGACGAGGCCATGGAGGAGCGGATCCGGAAGTCGTTCCAGCGGATGAGCTGCTTCCTGCCGCTGCTGCGCCCGACGGGGCTGGCCCCGCGAATGACCGCCGAACAGATGGCGAACAGCAACATCGAGCTCGGCCGGCTCTCCCGTGAGCGCGAACTGGGCCCCGTGCTGGCCGGCATCGCCGTCCCGGTGCGGTACGTGGTCGCTTCGGGGACCTCCCTGGGAAGCCGCGGTGACGAGCAGGAACGGATACGCACCAGCCTCGATGCGGTCACCGCCCGCAACCCGGACATCAAGAGCGTGAAGGTCGCGAGCAACCACGGTGCGATCCTCAGGAAAGACTTCCGCGCCGTCGCCGAGGCCGTGCGCGAGGTCGCCGCCCTCGACCGCCGGGGGCTCTGACGAGGAGCGGGCAACGTCGCTGGGCAGTACGCCCAGCACTCCGGCTCGGAGGAAGCGCCACAGGATCACGATTTCCGCGTTCATGCCCGGCCCGTTGTCCATCCGCGCCTCCGGCCATCCCGGTGACACGTCCGGCGCCGTCACCGGCAGGGGGCTGCGGCTACGCTGCCCGGGGCGGCCGACTGAAGCTTTCCCTTGATCGTGGACACCTGGAAACTGGGACCTGAGGTTCCAGAGGAAGTAGCACCAGGTGGGAAGCAAGTACACGAAGCGGTACACCGAGGAGTTCAAGCGGGACGCCATCGCGCTCGTCGATTCCTCGGGCAGGACGGTCACCGCCGTCGCCCGGGAACTCGGGATCAGCTCCGAGTCCCTGCGCGGCCGGTACCGCCGGGCGAAGGCCGACCGGGGCGAGGGCACTCCCGGCGAATTGAGCAGCGCCGAGCGCGAGGAACTCAAGTGGCTGCGCAAGGAGGTCCGCGAACAGCAGCAGACGATCGAGATCCTGAAAAAGCGACCGCCTTCTTCGTGAAGGAGGACGACCGGTGAGTGAGGTTTTCTCAGTGGTGATCACTTCCAGATTCCGTTGAGGACGAGGGCTGCTCGGGTGATGTCACCGATCCGGCTGGGGCTGAGCGTGACGTGCTGCAGGGTGCGCCATCGCTGCTTGAGCTCGGCGGCGGTGCGCTCGCCCAGGGCGCGGACGTGTCGCCGCAGCATGTTGGGCATGCGGGTATCGGTGTGAAGTGCCTCTCCTGACTTGCCTTTTGGGCGACGGACCGGGATGCGGATGCCGATACCCGCGCCGATGTAGCCCTTGTCCGCCAGGGTCGGAAGGCCCTCGGCGGCGGTCCTGTAAAGGGCGGGCAGGGCATGCAGGCGGGCGGCGGTGATGTCGGGGACGCTGCCGGGCTCGACGTCGGAGACCCACAGGGGTGCCGTCCGGAGCAGACGTCGATGCCTTCGTGCAGGTAGTCCCCCAGCCTTCGGCCGGGTGGTGCCCCCAGTAGCCGGTGGCCTGGGACGTGGCTTGTACACCGGAGCCGGGCTGACGGCCAGTTCTGGCCACACCGAACGGCCGGGCAGCAACTCCGCCCACCAGCACAGCCTGCCCCACCCTGAAGTCATGCCCCGGATGGCTCCTCGGCGGCGGGACGGTCAATGGTCCGCGGGGTCGCCGGTCTGGCCAGCCGGCGATCCCCGGCCGTGTTCCGCGTCCCGCCTTCAGCGGAAGGGGCCCTCGGTGCCTCGGCCCGGCTCGGTCGAGGTGTCGAGGGGTTCGGGCGTGCAGAGTCTTCCGCGTCGCGCTGGTCGGTCGGGGAGCGCCCTCCTCGGTGTCGGTGGTGCCCGGTACGGTCGTCCGACGAGCACCACACTTGGAGGGGACATGCCGTCTCAGGAGACAGTTCTTGCCGCGCTCAGGGCGGTGATGCCGCCGCATGACGGCGCCGACGAGCAGGTGGACTGGGACGCGATGCGGCGAACGTGGGGGGTGGACTTCCCGTCCGACTACGTCGCCTTCATGAGCACGTACGGAGCCGGAGGCATCGACGGCGTGCTGAGCGTCCTCGTGCCCGAGGCGAGCGCACAACCGTCACAGGGCCCGGGATTCGGGAGCATGGCGGGCGAGACGGCCAATATGCGGCACATGTGGGAATACGGCGGCGGGCCGGAAGGGATCGATGCCGGCCCCGCCTCCGTCCTCGCCTGGGGCGTCAGCTGCGGAGCCGACATGCTCGGCTGGCTCACTGCCGACCCTGACCCCGACAAGTGGCCCGTCGTCGTGTGGGAGCGGCACGGCTGGCCCCACTGGAAGATCTACGACTGCGGAATGACGGAGTTCCTCCGGCGTCTGTTCGCCAAGGGCTTCGAGGAGTGCCCGCTCAGCGACGCCTCCCTCTGGGGAGAGCCCTCTGCGTGCTTCCTCCACTGGCGCGAGGAACAACGACGGTGGGAGTCCGGCGTCGACCCCTACACAGGCGACGCCGACCCGTACTTCGGCATGGAGTTCAGCTGACCGTCCCCTCCGGGCGGCGACGGTCGTGCCGAAGGGCCGTGGTCCACGTAGAACTCCCAACGGAATGCCGCACTTGACCTGCTGCGCCGTTGCCGGGGCCCTGCGGGAGCATGAGTCCGTGAACTCGGACCAGTCGCTGCCTCGTGAACTCAAGGCCATAGCCACGGCCTCGCTACTGGAGTTGGAGGAGCGCGCCCTCGATCTCGGTCTCAGTCAACGCCTGGACCCCTCGTGGGTGGCGGTGAACGCCGCTCCCGCCGGAGTCCACTACCTGTGGCCGGTCCTGTGGCACGACCTGTCCCACCGCCCGGATGTCCCCGCTCACCTGCGGTGCGAGCTACTGATTGCCCTGCATACCGGAGAACGCGTCAGGAGCCTGCTGGACGTGCTCCCCGGTGACTTCGCCTCACTGCCGAGGGTGACCTCGCGCGACGAGGGAACGCAGATCAGGCGGCTCCTGGACAGCGCGCCCAGCGTCAGGGAGTGGTTGCTGCGTGAGGGCGAGACCCTCTCCTGACCCACGCCTTCAGGCGGCGCCAGCAGATCAATGCACACCCCAGGACGAGAAAGGCTTCGCAGACGTCGTCGCGGGCCTCCCAGCAGATCCGCAGCCGGCGGAAGTGGTGCAGCAGCACGAACGCGCGCTCAACCCCTCACCTCCGAGTGCCCAGGCCGGAGCCGTGTCGAGTGCCACGACGGGCAATCACGGTTTGATGCCCAGCTCGCGCACAGGCACCGATGCTTGTCATGGTCGTAGCAGTGGGCGGCGAGCACCGTATCCAGCCGCCGAAGGGGTCTTCCACGCTCGCCGCGCACTGGCGGCACCGCCTCCTGCAGCGGGACGAGCTGGGCGACGTCGCTGCGGTTGCCGCCGGTGAGCGCGCAGACGAGTGGAATCCCGCTGCCGTCGGTGACCAGATGGTGCCTGCTGCCCGCCCCGCCCCGGCCAACAGGGTTTCGTCCCCTCTTGGGCCCTCGTCTCAAGGCTCTAACGTGCGCGGAGTCCACGGCCGCACGGGAGAAAACAAGGGCGCTGGCGACCCGGAGTCCGGTCGGCAGGACCTCATGAAGGCGCTGCCACACGCCGGCCCGGTGCCACTCGGCCAGACACCTCCGGCAGACCATCCCCCGAGCCGAAGCCCGGCTCCTGCGGCAGATGCTCCCAAGAGACCTTGGGTGTGCAGCACCAACAGGACCCCCTGCGGCACCCCGGCCATCTGGCCGCTTGTGCCCCGGGCGCGGTGCGTGCGGCGCTCGCCCCTCGGCAGCAGCGGCTCGACCACCGCCCATAGCTCGTCGCCGACCTCCCACGGCTCCGGCCGTACCACCTCGACTTCCAGCATGATCAACGCAGCGTCGAAATCGGTCGACCCACACCGGTGATCATTCGGTTGGAGATTTTCAGCTGCCCCGGGCCACCCTCAGCCTGTGGCGGGCTGGCGGCTGTCTGTGGTGGGGGAGGGACGCGGAACCTGGCATGATCATCTTCTGCTGGGGGCTGCGGCGGGGGATCGCCCGGAAACCGTTCGGTGCCCAACCAGCGCCTGTGGAAGAGTAGTTGGCCGACTTGCGCGGGGCGGGGCGGCGAAGAGGGGGGCCGAGTCATGGCGGTGGTGCTGCCGGACGGTGTGGACACCATTCTGGATCTGATCGGGGTGGGCTGGCCCAACGTCGACGAGGACGCGTACCGCGACATGGCCAAGGACCTGCGGGACTTCGCCGACGACGTGGACGAGGACTCCCACGCCGCGCACCAGAGCATGCAGCGGCTGATCTCCTCCGGGCAGAGCGAGGCGCTGGGCGCGCTGAACGGCTACTGGGGCAAGGTCAAGGACAAGCATCTGAAGGATCTGGGCGACGCGGCCCGGATCTTCGCCGATGCCATGGACGCGGCGGCCGACATCATCGAAGGCCGCAAGTGGGTGGCCGTCGGGGAGCTGACCGCGTGCGCGGCCTCGGCCGGTATCTCCCTGGCCGCCGCCCCGTTCACCGCGGGGCTGTCCACGCTGATCGGCGCGGGCGCGATCCAGGCCTGCCGGATCGCGGTCAAGCGGGCGATCAAGGAGATGATGGACCTGGCGGTGGAGCAGATCGTCACCGCCATGACCGAGCCCGCGGCGGCCGCGCTGGAGAACATGGCCGCCGAACTGGTCGTCCAGCTCGCCTCCAACGGCCTGGGCACCCAGGACGGCGTCGACATCGCACAGGTCGGCGCGGCCGGCCGGGAAGGCTTCGCCGACGGCGTGCAGTCCGGCAAGGAGTCCCTGCACCTGGCCTCCGCCGACGGCCCCGCAGCGGGCGGCCTGCCGAGCCTGGGCGGGATGCTGGGCACCCTGGACATCGACGAGGACGAGCACGACCGGGCCGCGACCAAGCTCAACAGCGTCAGCACCTCGATCAACGGCCGCACCACCGGCAAGCTGACCAAAGCCAAGAGCAGCCACAACCGCACCCGCGGCAAGGACGACGTCGCCCAGGCCATCGACACCGTCGCCGACAAGATGATGGCCTCCCTGGAGAAGGCCACCAAACAGCTCGGCGACCACATGGGCGGCGCCCTGCCCAAGGGCGTGCGCGGTATCGCCGGCTCCCACAAGGACAACGACCGCCGCACCAAGGACTCCTTCGACAAGATCAAGGTCGACGGCGGAGACGGCCGCGGCGGCCAAGGCGGGAAAGGCCCCGGCGGGGCTGACCGGCCCGGTAGTCCCGGCTCCCGCCGCGGCGGGGAGCGGCCCCGTTCCCTGCGGGACGCCTCGGAGCAGCCCCGGGAGAAGGCGATCCCGCTGTCCAAGCGCCGCTGCAAGACCGACCCGGTCGACGTGGCCAGCGGCGAGATGGTCCTGGCCCACACCGACCTGGCCCTGCCGGGGGTACTGCCGCTGGTGCTGCGCCGCACCCACCTCTCCAGCTACCGCTGGGGACACTGGTTCGGCCCCACTTGGGCCTCCACCCTGGACGAGCGCCTGGAGGTGACCGACCGCGGCACCCTGTGGGCGCGCGAGGACGGATCGATCCTCGCCTACCCGGCCCTCCCCGGCGAGGGAAGCGACCCGGTCTGGCCCCTGGAAGGCGACCGGCTGCCCCTGGCCTTCGCCGAAAGCAGCGTCCTGGGCGAGGTGACCTACGCGGTCACCGATATCCGCTCCGGGATCACCCGCTACTTCACCGGCAGCCCTCACCAGGGCAGCCTGTACTGGCTGAACGAGATCGAGGACCGCAACGGCAACAGCGTCCACCTCGCGCGGAGCGAGGGCGGCCTGCCCACCGCGGTGACCCACGACGGCGGCTACCGCGTGACCCTGTCGCGGGACGCGGACCTGGACCGCATCGCAGACATCAGCCTCCGCACCCCAAACGGCCCCACCCGCATCACGGCCTTCGGGTACGACGAAGCCGGCCGCCTGGAGACCGTGACGAACTCCTCCGGCCGGCCGCTGCGCTTCACCTACGACCCGGACGGGCGGATCACGTCCTGGACCGACCGCAACGACTCCACCTACCACTACGTCTACGACACCGAAGGACGGGTCAGCCGCACGACCGGCCCGGCCGGCTTCCTGTCGTCCACCTTCGCCTACCAGCCCGCCGGGGCGGACGGCCACCGCACCACCCACTTCACCGACTCCACCGGCGCCACCACCGCCTTCCGCATCAACCAGGCCCACCAGGTCGTCACCGAAACCGACCCCCTGGGCCACACCACACACTTCGACTTCGACCCCTACGACCGCCTCCTGGCCGTCACCGACCCCCTGGGCCACACCACCCGCTTCGAACGCGACGAGCACGGCAACCTCACCGCGATGACCGCGCCCGACGGGGCACGCACCACCGCCGCCTACAACCACCTGCACCTCCCCGTCGAGATCACCGAACGCGGCGGCCGGCGGACGCGCTACACCTACGACGACCGCGGCAACCTGGCCTCCACGACCGACCCGGCCGGCGCGAGAACCGAGTACGAGGTCAACGCCCACGGCCACCTGACCGCCATCCGCGACGCCCTGGGCCAGACCACACGGATCACCCCCAACCCGGCCGGCCTCCCCGAGGCGGTCACCGCCCCCGACGGCGCAACCGCCACCTGTATACGGGACGCCTTCGGCCGCGTCACCGCAGCCACCGACGCCCTGGGCCACACCGTCCGCCAGGCCTGGACCGTGGAGGGAAAACCGGCCTGGCGGGAGCTCCCCGACGGCACCCGGGAGGAATGGACCTGGGACGGCGAAGGCAACCTGCTGCGCCACACCGACCGCATGGGCCGCACCAGCACCCACACCCACACCCACTTCGACCAGCCCACCGCCACCCGCACCACCGACGGCGAATACCGCTTCGCCCACGACACCGAACTACGCCTGACCCGCGTCACCAACGCCCAGGGCCTGACCTGGCACTACACCTACGACGCGGCCGGCCGTCTGACCCGCGAGACCGACTTCGACGGCCGCACCATCACCTACGAACACGACCCGGCCGGCCGCCTCATATCCCGCACCAACGCCGCCGGCCAGACCCTGACCTTCGAACGCGACACCCTCGGCCGCGTCACCGAACTACGCCACGGCGACGGACCGGTCTCCACCTTCGCCCACGACGAAACCGGCCACCTCACCCGCATCACCAACGCCCACGCCACCATCGAACTGGAACGGGACGCCGCCGGCCGCATCACCGCCGAGACGGTCAACGACCGCACCCTCGCCCACGCCTACGACGCGCTCGGCCGCCGCACCCACCGCCGCACCCCCTCCGGCGCCACCAGCACCCTCACCTACACCCCCCAAGGCCTGACCGCCTACGAGACGGGCGAACACACCTTCCACTTCGACCGCGACGCCCTCGGCCGCGAGACCACCCGAGACATCGACGGCCGCCTGACCCTCCGCCACACCTGGGACACCCTCGGCCGCCTCACCGGCCAGTCCCTGACCACACCCGGCACCGACATCCTGACCCGCACCTTCACCTACCGGGCCGACGGCACCCCCACCGGCATCGACGACACCCTGGCCGGCCCCCGCACCCTCACCCTCGACCCCTCCGGCCGCATCACCGCCGTCCAGGCCCGCGGCTGGCGGGAAACCTACGCCTACAACGCAGCCGGCGACCAGACCCACGCCACCCTGCCCGCCCAGGCCCCCGGCCAGGACACCGCCGGCCCCCGCACCCAGCAGGGCACCCGCATCACCCGAGCCGGCCGCACCCACTACCACTACGACCCCGCCGGCCGCCTCATCCGCCGCCAGACCACCACCCTGTCCGGCAAGACCCTCACCTGGCACTTCCACTGGGACGCCGAAGACCGCCTCACCCACCTCCAAACCCCGGGCGGCACCCGCTGGCACTACCGCTACGACGCCCTGGGCCGCCGCATCGCCAAACACCACCTGGACCCCGACGGCCGGCTCCTGGAGACCACCACCTACTGCTGGGACGGCGCCCAACTGGCCGAACAGACCACCGGCCCCACCACCCTCACCTGGGACTACACCGGCCTGCACCCACTGGCCCAACGCGAGACGAAAACCGACACCGACCAGCACGAGGTCGACCGGCGCTTCTTCGCGATCGTCGCCCACCTCGACGGCAGCCCCAGCGAACTCATCGACCCCGACGGCGACATCGCCTGGCGAGCACGCAGCACCACCTGGGGCGCCACCCAGTGGAACCGCGACGCCACCGCCTACACCCCGCTGCGCTACCCCGGCCAGTACCACGACCCCGAAACCGGCCTCCACTACAACCTCAACCGCTACTACGACCCCGCCCTCGGCCGCTACATCACCCCCGACCCCCTCGGCCTCGCCCCCGCCATCAACCACTACGCCTACGTCCCCAACCCCTTCACCCTGGCCGACCCCCTCGGCCTGGCCGGCTGCGAAGCGGACCCGACCTGGGGCGGACGCGTCACCTTCACCCGCGACCAGCACGGACGCCCGTACGAGATGAACGCCACCGTCACCCGGGACATGCTCGACGAAGGCACAGACGCCAGGCAGTCACTCAGACCCCCCGGCTTCCTCGGCGGCGACTACAACCAGGCACGAGGACACATCCTGGCCAACATGCTCGGCGGCTCCGGCGACACCCTGGACAATCTCTTCACCATCACCCAGAACCCCACCAACAGCCCCGAAATGCGGGACTTCGAACAAGATATCTACGACGCGGTCAAAAAAGACGGAAAGATCGTCACCTACAACGTCTACCTCGAGTACAGCGACGACCAGAAGGACTCCGTACCGAAGTACATCCAGCTCGAAGCCTACGATCAAAAAGGGAAGACGATCGTGGACACCACCCTGGACAACCCCGCCCACGCACAGCAGCAGCGACACCGCCAAGGACTCCAGCCATGACCGGCCTCGACGACCTGACCCAGCTCTGCCCCCCACCCGCCACACCCCCGGCCGTGGACTGGCCGACCGTCGAGACCACCCTCGGCCTGCGCCTACCCGGCGACTACAAACACCTGGCCTCCGCCTACGGGCCCGGCGCGTTCTGCGACTTCCTCCGTATCTATCACCCCCACGCGCCCACCCCGTGGGTCAACCTCACCGGCCCCATGCCCGCCACCCTGCGTGCCCAGCTCACCCAGGACCGCGACCAGGACAGGTTCCCCGTCCCCCACGACCCCCAGGCGCTGTTCGCCATCGGGGTGACCGACAACGGCAACCACCTGTTCTGGATCACCACACCCCAAACCGCCCCCGACGCCTGGCGCATCACCGTCAACGAGGCCCGCGGCCACGACTGGTACACCTTCGACGGCACCCTCACCGACTTCCTCACCGCCGTACTCGGCGGACAGCTCCAGGTCCCCGTTTTCCCTGACGACCTCCTCGACGCGGGAACCTCCTTCACCCCCTCTCCCGCCCAGAGCGGCCCCGCACCGGCATCGCCCCCCAGCACCGGGCGGCGCATCGACTCCCAGGCGGTACGCGCATGGGCCCGCGCCAACGGCTACGACCTCCCCGACCGCGGACGCATCCCCGCCACCATCCTCCAGGCCTGGGAAGAAGCCCACCCCGCCTGAACCACCACCCCGCCGTAGTGCTCCCGCGCCGTGACGGCACCGGCAGGCGGCAGTTGTACGGGTGGTGTACGGGCGAGAACACCACGCGGCCGGTGCGCGGTGGGCCATGATCCCTCCCCGTGGATCCGGGGGCAGCGGCCCCCGGCTTCGGCGAGAGAGGGGCAGGCGGGGATGACCGACAAAATCACCGGCGGGCAGTGGGCGGTCCTGGAGCGCTTGGCAGCGGCGGAGTGGGCGGGGGAGACGGTGCGGCAGACCTGGCTGCCGGTCGGCGGCCCCCTGGAGGAGCGGGCGGTGCGGGCGCTGGAATGGGCCGGGCTGTACCGCACCGTCCCCGCCGCCGAGGTGCTGCGCGCCCACGCCACCCGCCCGCCCGAGGCCCGGGCCGCCCGGATCACGCCCGCGGGGCTGGACGCGCTGGCCTGGCACCACCACCGCACCAACGCCGACCGGCCGTGCCCGGCCCGGACGGCGAAGGCAGCCGACCCCGCCTACCAAGAGGTCGCCCTGCAACCGCACGAGATGCTGCTACTGAGCCGCTACACCCACCTCCTGCCCGGCCCGGCCGCCGCCCCCGCGGCGGCCGGCACCCTGTGGGAGGCACTGATCGAGGCCCACTACGACACCGCCACCAACCGGTGGCGTCTCCAGCTCGACGACACCGGCCTGGCCGGCATGGCCCACGCCGTGCATCTGGAGGCGCTGGCCGGGCAGGTGACCGCCCGCAACCGCCTTCACCGCACTTGCGGCCTCACCCACCCCCACCCCATCCCTCCACCCCATCCCCACCACCCCATCCCCACCACCTCGACGACCGGGCCCGCGACGGTCGACGCGGTGGCCCTGGAACGACCGGCGCCTTTGACCGGATCGGGTGTACGCCGCCTCGCTGCTGGCCTGCTGGTGCGGGGTGGAGGGGCGCTGAAGTGCTCTGGAACGATGAGGCGCCCAACGCAGCCCGTGTCCTGGAGATGTGACGTGCTCTCGCCCCGCCGCCTGTCCGTCCTGCCCGCCACCGCCGCGCTGCTGCTGGTGGCCGGGTGCGGCACCGAAACGGGCGGGGTGGCCGATGACGCCAAACCGTCCGCGCCGGCCACCGCACCCGCCATCTCGGACACCGGCGGGGCGGGGGAGGGGCTTGAACTGGCCGAGGCCCTCACCCGGCTGGAGACCGCGCCAGAGTCCCGCGACGGCTACGAGCGGGAGAAGTTTTCCGCCACTGGACCGACGCCGACCAGGACGGTTGCGACACCCGGCGGGAAGTCCTGCTCGCCGAAGCGACCGAGCCCCCCAGGCAGGGGGAGGGGTGTGCGCTGACCGGCGGCCGCTGGCACTCCGCCTACGACCAGCAGACCGTCACCGACCCCGCCCGCCTCGACATCGACCACATGGTCCCCCTGGCCGAGGCCTGGGACTCGGGCGCCCACTCCTGGGACGCCCAGCGCCGTGAGGCCTTCGCCAACGACCTGGACGCCGACTACGCCCTGATCGCGGTCACCGCGGCCACCAACCGCTCCAAGGGCGACCAGGACCCGGCCGAATGGCTTCCCCCGGCCACCGACACACACTGCACCTACGCCGCGGACTGGATCGCCACCAAGCTCCGCTGGTCCCTGACCGCCGACACCGCCGAACGGTCGGCGCTGGAAGACCTCGCCGCCGACTGCCCCGACACCCGCCTCTCCTACACCCCCGCCCCCTGACACCCGCCCTGCCTGGTGCGGCAAGCCCGCCCCGCCTGCCCGCGCCAACACCACCGAGGACAACCAGCCATGAGCACCCACAACCACAGCGCATACACCCCGCCCATCGGCGGGATGAAGCACACCATCCCCGAGCTGACCGACCCCTGCCGCCCGCCCGGCGAGCGCACCTACCCCGAGCACGCCTACCCGGCCGCCGGGGAAGCCCGGTGCCGCCGCTGCAACGCCACCGAGAACAACCACTCGTGAGCGGCATCGACGCCCCCGCCACCACCGGACAGCCGGGCGGCCCGCCCCGCTGCGCCACAGACCACGAACACGACCGGCGGGTGCGCGCCCGCCTGGCCGAACTGGCCGCCCGCCACGGCATGACGGCCGAGGAAGTCCTCCAGGACATCAACGCCCGCCTGGCCGCCGGACAGCCCCCCAGCTCCGAGGCGCCGCCCGCCTCGGCGGCACACCCCGCGCCGCGGCCCAGCCCGCGCGTGGTGGCCCACCGGCCCGCCGACGACACCTGGGGCGTGACCGGTGTGGCGTACGACGGCCCCCCGGCCGCACCCCGCCGCCCCTGCGCAGGCGCAGGCGCAGAGCCCTGCCCATGGCGCCGGGACGCCCCCCGCGGCCAGTTCCCGCCCCAGGCCTTCCTCCACTCCGCGCCCGGCAACCGCACAGGCGGCCCCACGGGCCGGTTCGGCTGCCACGCCGGCACCCCCGCCCGGCCCCTGCTCTGCGCGGGCTGGCTCCTGGCCGGGGCCGACGGCAACCCCGGTGTGCTGAACCTGCTGCGCTCCGGCGCGCTGCCCACGCCCCAACTGCCCGACGGAACGACCGTGTACGGCAGCTACGCCGAGATGGCCGCCGCCAACGGCGTCGACCCCGCCCTGCCGGCCCTGTACCCGGGCGCGGCAACGGAGACCGAGGAGGAGGACTTCGTTGCGATGAACGCCCTCACCGACGGGCGCGAGGAACCGTCCCGGAGCGACTGAGGCGACAACACCGGCGGACAGCCTCCGGGGCGGGACGCTCGACTCGAGTCCGCTCGGCCCGTGTGCAGGATGCCGATGCCCCCGCCGTCCAGGCCGTCGGCCCCGGAATACTCCGCGGCAGCCCCGTAGATCACCGCGCAGCATCCGCGTTCCGGCGCTGACGGCACCGCTCGGCGGCGGCATTCGGACGCCCCCGCCGCCAGCGCTCCGCCCGTTCCTTGACCCGTCCGCACCTCCGATGGCAAGACTTCAAGCCGACTGGCGCCTTCGAAAGCAAGGACGCGGACCGTGGGCGGTCCTGCCCCGCCGGGGTGTGCCTGGCAGGTCAGAGCACACAAGCCGCACCGGCCGCGCAGCGGCCCGTCCTCTGGCCGCCCTCCGGCGGCCGGTGCGTCCTGCCCGGCGCGCGGCAGCGCACCGGGGCACCCAGACCGGACCCGCCCCAGGTGGCGGGGCGCTTTGTCCGGCTCCCTCGTCGGGGGGAACCCTCCCGGCTTCCGGCCCCGCACCAGAGCGGACGCTGCCATCCTCAGCGGCCATGACCTCCCAGCCGACGACGCTGCACGATCACGCCGAGCGTCTGGCCGCCTACGCGGCCGCCGGAGCACGCCGCGACGGCCGCGTAGGCGCGGTCGCCGCGGTCAACGACCGGCTGTGACGCCCGGGAGCGGTACCCCGCCCCCTCCACCACGACCCGGGCCGCGCCCTGTGGCGGGCGGCCGTCAACCGCGTGCTGCGCGACCACGGCTGGCCCGAGGCCGCCGACCACGAGTTCCACCCTGCCCCCGACCGCTCCCTGCCCACCACCCCGGCCCTGCCGGACACCCCCGCCCACCGGCCCGACCCGTGGCGGTGGGCCACCGCACACGCCATCTCCCGCGCCGCCTGCCACCGCTCACCCCACCTGCACGCGGTCAAGGACGCCCAGGACGCGGCCGGGCCCCTGCGGTACTTCACCCCCACCTGGCTCACCGACCACGAGGTCGAGACCGTCCCTTGGGAGGAGGCGGCGATGCACTGGGGACCGGTCCCCGACCTGCACCCCGACGCGGCCGACGGCCGGTTCCGCCGGCGCCGGGCCGCCACCCGCTATGACGACGACCTGCACGAAGCGGTCTTCCCCCCGGTGCAGCACCTGGTCCTCCACGACCCGCTGCGCCCGGACCTGACCGGCATCACCGCCGGCCGCAGCACCGGCCTGCCCGAGAGGGCCTGGTGGCAGGCCACCGGCCCCCTGCACCTGACGGTGTGCCTGTCGGCATGGTGGCCGCTGGAGGTCGCCGCCCGGCCCTGGCACCGCGTCCAGTCACTGACCGCCCTGGACGTCCTGACCTGGGACCTGGAACGGTGTGCCCCCCACCAGATGCTCCTGCTGGACTGGACCGACGACCCCACCGCCCGCCTCCTGCCCCACCTGGGCCCCTGGGCGGAGGAGACCGGCGGCCCGCTGGCCCGGTCCTTTTGCGCGCCGAGGTCACCGACCAGCCCGACGGCACCTGGCACATCACCGCCGAACTCGACCGCACCCTGGCGACCGCACCCTGACCCCCGGGGCCTGCCACCCCGGGCCCGGCACGACCTGACCACCGTCAGAATTCCGGCAGAGGGGGTGACTCATCACCCATCGGGGGAGAACACAACCTCCCCGCAGCAGTGGGGAAGACGTACCGCAGCCAGCCAGCCAGCCAGCCAGCTCGCGGGGCCGTTCCGTCCGCCGGTCAGGTCGGATCCGGCCTGACCCGCGCCGATACCGACCGCCATCAAGTGCTGCCGCCAAGCATGCGGTGGTGGTTAGCCAGGGCCGCGGCGCGAAGCGACGCACGGAAATCTTTGGCCACAGCTGTTCGCGTTTTGATGGCATGACAGTTCGGGCAGAGGGCAATCATGGAGCGAGGCAGGTCCTCGCCTCCCTCGGCATGGTCGTCGATATGGTCCACCTCCAGGAGATAGGTTCCGTTTCTACTGCGGGCGGAGGTGTAGCGAAGATCGGGGCAGTCAGGGTTTTCACAGGCGCCTTTGCTCCGTTCGAGGACTGCTTGGCGTGATGCGGGGATGCGGCTCCGGCGAGTTTCGGAGAAGTCACGCGGGATGTGGCTTCTGCCCTCGCGTACGGCCCGCTCAGCCCGCGCGTTCAGCTCCGCATAGCGCAGCGCCGGTGTTGCCATGTGTTGCAGGATTTTCGCGACTTCCCTGCACTGCTGGACGGCGTTTCCGGCTGGTAGTGGTGAGGGGAGGGCGTAGTGTCCTTCCGTTATGTCCCACTCGTTCTCGAGTTCCGCGTGCCGCAAGCGCGCGCATTCCCAGTGGATCTGTTCCAGGCCCCGCAGTGTCTGTAGGGTATCTGGCCATACGGCCCCTTCCGGAAGAGCGCCTCCCAGCCATGCGTATTCCAGCGCCGAGTACAAGGTGGCGTAAACCATGTTGCGTCCGTAGGTGATGACTCTCTTACCGGAGAGCCTGCGTGTGAGCGCTTCATGAACATCCCGAAAAGTGGGCGCTTCTTCGATGTCGGCGGGAATTGCACCATGTGGGTCGATTTGTTGCATAAAGCGGTTATCCCACTGCGGATTGATGAATTGATGCCACTTTTCAAGACCCTTCGCCGAGGTGAGCGCTATCTCGTAGGGCGTGGCCCGTGCGATCGGGTCTGTAGTCGGCGCCAGCGATCCGACGGCGTTGATGGCGAGGATGACAGTGTGTGGGTCGTCGAGCGCCTCCTGGGCCCAGTCGATCGCGCCGCGCCGTTCAGCCGCCAGTTGTTCAACAGTCGGCGGAGCTGAGAAGGGGACCGCACGGTTCGCGTAGTACACGGGTGCGGGCCTGTAGATAGTTTCCATCCAGCCGGATGTCTGGCTGCTGTCCCAGGTGCCGTCCCCAGAGATGAAAGCCTTACCCGGAGGGCCGAGAACGTACCCGTCAGGGCGGAAAAGGTTCGGGGGGCGCAACCCATCCTTCCTGAGGGATCCGGCCGTGTGTAAACCACCTGGCAGTGCTGGGTAGGGCCAGAGAGCCTTGAGTGACGCGTCGTCGGGTCGCCGGGCCGCGTACACAGGGGCGCCGAAGCCAGCGGGTATCGCGGCGCACACCAGGTGTTGTGTACCGGATGGGCGGAAGGGCTCTTTCTCGAATTCGGTAAACATTGCTGCCAAGAGGGTCAGGTGGGCAAGTGCGGCGCACGTCGCGGGCTGATAAACTCTGCCTTATATCATGCCGAGGATGCCACGAGAAATGATCTCCGTCATACTTTGTCCGCTCGGTCTGGCTTGAGTGGGGTTTTCTCTCGGAACTCGGGTGTGCACGTCTCGGCGCTCCACCTGCTGCGGACAGCTCGTTCGGTGTCGGTGAGAAGCAGCGGTGTCATGCCGATGATCCTGTTGGCAGGCACCGATGGTGGCCGGACGCCGGCGGACACGGTGGCCGGCCACCTGCCTTCCTGCAACCGGCGAACGTCTTCCGGCCCCTTCGCTCCCGACCGCCTTGCTGGCTTATCGACGAACGTCGTCGGACAGCATGCACGGAGCCATCCCGAAGTCACTGGGGTGGCTCGGACGGTTGTGCTTGCTCGATCGTGCACTCCTCGATCCAGCGGGCGACGATGCTCAGGGCCGCCAGGTGTTCCAGAGCGTCCTGCCGGGACCAGTCCACGGCTTCCTCGTGGGCCGCGACGTTGCGAATGGCGAGGAAGGCGCCTGCGGTGAAGTACTTCGCCCCATCCTGACGGGCCCGCCATGTCGCTGTCGTCCGGTTACCCGGAAACCGCAGCCGTGGTTTCCCCGGCTGAGCTGCCTTAAGGTCGAAAGCCTGCATGCACAGATCGGTCTCACCGATGTCATGACGCCCGAGTTTCTGCTGAAGCCGGCGGTTGACGGTGCGGGCCGCAGCGAGGACAGCGTCCTGACGGGCCTCGGCGGCCCACAGCGGCGCGGCCGGCTCCCAGGCCCACGGATGGAGACAGTCGGCGGCGATGGCTGGCGAGGTGGGGCGCAGGAAGGCCGCTATCTCCTCGGCGGAGGAGGCCATGCCGAGCGCCTGAGCGGCGGCGGTGCGTACCCGGTGCCAGTAGGTGGCGTCGTTTTCCATGTCATCGCGTTCGACATCGCCCAGCCCGGGTGAGTAGGCGTTGGCGATCTGCCGGGCCACGGCTTCCTGCACAACGAGCTGCTGAGGCCAGGCCGGCAACTGTCTCCCCTCATCGCTGGTAGCGAGGTCCACTTCGAAGAGGTAGCCGCCGACGAGGTCGAGGAACTCCGTCAACTTCCGTACTGCGAAGGCGTGGTCCATCCCCGGGAGCGTAGTCGGCCCGGACACCATGAGGACCCGCGAGCCAAGGCGCACCCGCACGCCGGACACGGCACGACAGAGAACGCGAGCGCGAGAAGAGAGCTTGGCACCGGCGGGGCCGCCATGCCCGGCCGCCGGCAACCCCCCAAGAGGCCAGCCACGGCCTGAAAACCAGGTGGGGCAATCTCCCGCGCGAGAACACGGGCGCTGCCGACGAGCACCCGGGCAGGCAAACCCGTGGGCCGAGCAGCGCCGCTGATCACCGAGTCGTGCCGACCGGCCCGCTCACCGGCTCCCGGCCCTCGCCTGCGGCCGGCTCCCGCAGGACCAACGTGGGCGCCGACTGTGCCTCCACCGGCCCGGCGGCGCGCCGGCGCTCCTCGCACCCACCGGCCCGGGGGGTCCGAAGCCGGTGCCGGCCGGGCCCTGGTGCCTGCCATCATCGGGTGATGGCGGGTGAGACGGACCATGGTGCGCTGCGGCAGCTCCTCGAACACGCGCTCTCCGGGCTGGGGGACGCCAACACCCACAGAACGCTCCCCGGAGCCTGTGCGCGGCTGGGACTACCGCAACCGCCCGAGGAAGGGTCGAAGCGCGAGCGGGTGATGCACAGCCTCAAGGCCCTGCCGGACGGGCGGCTGCCGGACGTGGCGCAGCGCGTGATCCGTGACGGACTGGTGGACCCCGCGGCCCGGAACACGATCCAGGACGCGCTATGGGCCGCGCAGAACACCCCACAGATACCCAAGAAGACCCGGCGCGAGATCGCCCGGGCCCTCGACCTCGCGGACCTCGCCCGCCACCCGGGCCGGTTCATGGCCCTCCTGGACCGCCTGTGGGTCCTGGACGACGACCCGCTGCTCGGCCTGCTGACCAGCACCCCCACGGGGCTGCGCGCCCGCATCGACCGGCACGTCCTGCGCAACCCGGGGGACTGGTCCACCGAAGAACTCCTCGAACAACTCGGCGCCTTCGACGCCGGCGATGCGCGCTTCGCACGGTTCCTGGAGGGCCTGGTCAGCGCCGACACCATCCCCGACGAACCGGCACAGCGCCGCCTCACCGCCACCATCAACCCCCACCTGCACACCGCCGCGGCCGAGCTGCGCGAGATGGGCACCGACGGCGGCTACCCGGTCTTCACCCTCGTCTCCACCCGGACGGCCCGCACCCGACGGCCGAAGAACCTCGTCTTCGCCACGCTGACCAAGCCCGACATCCGCTTCCGCGACGCCGTCGACAACGACATCGAAGTCCTCGGCGACACCGACGACGTCCTGGTCTACGACCGCCCCATCGGAGCCGACGGCCTGCGCTGGCGCGACCTGCAGGCCTGGTGGAAGGACCAGCGCACCCTCCCCGGCGACACCGAAGCCAAAAGGTCGCTGTACGCGCGGCTGACCCGCTGCCTGCCCGACACCTCACCCCCGCAGCGGACCCTCTTCGACCTCTACCACGAGATCCACGGCCCCACCGTGTACGGCCTGCCGGCCCTCCTGCCCGAAGTGTGGCTGCACTGGGACCCCAAGACCGTCCGCGCCCGCGGCGCCCAGGCCCTGCTGAACTTCCGCATGGACTTCCTGCTCCTGCTGCCCCACGGACACCGCATCGTCCTCGAGGTCGACGGAATGCACCACTACACCACCCAGGGACGGCCGGACAGCGCCAAGTACGCGGCCAACATGCGCGGCGACCGGGACCTCAAACTCGCCGGATACGAGGTGTTCCGCTTCGGCGCCCACGAGCTCCGCGACCGCGACCGGGCCCGTGCCCTGCTCCAGCAGTTCTTCCACGACCTGTTCCGGCAGTTCGACGTCACCCCCCGCGCCGACTGAACCCGCCCCGCGCCGAGACATCCCCGGCACCCGGCTTCCCCCTAATCGAGTAACTCGTCCCGCCCCGGCCCGTGGTCGGCCGCTACCGTGGGCCCGGTGACGACATCCCCGGCCGCCCGCCGTGTCCTGCCCGCCGATCCGTCCCTGATCAGCCTGGTCTACCGCCATGAACACCCCGTGGCGGCGCAGGAGTTCTCCGACACCCTAGAGATGTGGACGGTGACCGCGCGGATCGACGCCGACCTCCTGACCGAGGAGGCGGCCGCCACCGGCGCCGCGACCCAGGCCGACCTCGACGCCGTCCGCGACATCACCGTGGGCCGCATGGTGTTCGTACGGATCCGCATGTTCGGCCCCGGCCACCCCTGGGAGGCCATGGACGCCCACAGCGGCGATGTCGCCCGCATCGGCGAGAGCGTCCTGGACGTCGCCGGAGGGGAGTGGAGCGCGCGGTTCGAGAAGGCGCTGGCCCACCCGGTCGGTGATCTGCTGGTCATGGACCGCGTGGTGCTGGAGCCGGACTGGCGCGGTTTCGGCCTGGGCCCGGCCCTGGCCGCCGCGGCGATCCGCCGCCTGTCGAACGGCTGCGCCGCGGTGGTGTGCGAGCCCGGCTCGGCCGACGGGCGGGAGATGACCGAGACCGAGCACGCCGCCGCCCGGCGGAAGCTGGCCGCCGTGTGGGCCCGGTGCGGCTTCGTGCCCTTCCACGACGGCATCCACCTCCTGGACTACCACCTGCAGCGCCCCCAGGACCTCCTGGCCGAGCGGCTGGAGGAGTTCACCGCGCTGGGGACGGCGTGGCGCGACAGCACCGGGAACTGGTAGCCCCCTGGCGGAGACCGGCGGCAGCGCCCACCGTATCGGCGGGGGCGGCCGGCAGGAACGAAGAGGGCCCGTACCGCAACGGTCCCTGCGGTGTTGTCGGTGCGGTCCGCTACCGTGCCGGTCCGGGCGCACAGCGCCGACCCGTTCGTGAGGAAGGCCTGGCCGATGTCGATCTACCTCTCACCCGACACCCCCCGCTGGGCGCCGAAGACCGAGGCCGACCTGCGCGCCGCCCTGGAGCAGGGCCTGATCGGCGAGTCGCACCACCTGGACGCCAAGGAGGCCCTGGCTGCGGGCAAGAGTTCCAACAAGGAACTCGCCCGGGATCTGGCGTCCTTCGCCGTCGACGGCGGCACCCTGCTGATCGGCGTCGCCGAGGACACCGAGCACCGCACCCTCACCCTCGCCCCCCAGCCGCTGGCGGGCCTGGCCGAACGGGTGGAGAACATCGCCCGCACCCTGCCCGACCCGCCGCTGCCGGTACTCACCGACCCCATCCCGTGCGAGAGTGACCCCGCCCGCGGCTACCTCATCGTGCACATCCCGCCCAGCCCCGCCGCCCCCCACATGGTCGACGGCCGCTACTTCGGCCGCGGCGACAAGACCAAGCACCCCCTGGCCGACGCCGACGTCGTCCGCCTGCACCAGCGGCGCCGCACCGCCGAAGACGACGCCCTGGCCCTGCTGCGCGAGGAGATCGGCCGCGACCCCCTGGCCGGGGCGGGCGACCAGTCGCACCTGTTCCTCCTGGCCCAGCCGGCCGCCGGGCGGCGCGACATGCTGCTGGAGTTGACCAGCGACCCGAACTGGAACACCCGCCTGTGGCACTTCCAGAACGCCGCCACGCCCGGGCTGGAGACCCTGCTGCGCGACGTGCAGGCCGCCCCCGGCCTCACCCACGCCACCAACGGGCACCGCCGCGCCCGCGGCGTGGCCAAGGCCAGCCCCGCCCTGGGCGAGGGCCGCACCTACAACGCCCCGCGCGACGGCCACGACCCAGACGTCATCGAGGTCCAGGTCTTCGAGGACGGCGGCCTGCGCCTCTTCTCCAGCCGCCTGTCAGACCAGCTGCCCTCCGGCGAGCAGATCCTGCTGGACGCGGCCGTGGTCAACCTCACCCGGCGCCTGCTGGCCCCTGGTCCAGGCCGCGGCCGCCGAGGCCGGCTACCGCGGCAACTGGGCGCTCGCGGTGGGCGCCACCCGCCTCCGCGGCCGCCGCCCCTACCAGAACCAGGACACCTGGCCCGGATCGAGGGCCCGCTACGACCAGGACACCTACGAAGAGGCCACCCTCGCCACCTGGGCGGAGATCACCTCCACCCCCGGCGCGGTCACCGCCCGCCTGACCGGCCCCCTCCTGCGCTCCCTGGACACCCACCACCGCTACACCACCCTCCTCCAGGACGCCCCGCCGACCGCCCCCTGACCCCCGCTCACCCGGTAAGGACGACACCGACCATGGACCTGGTGGACCTCCCCGCCCGACCGGAGCGGGCGGTGCTGCGCCCGGACCAGATCCGGGGCAGAGACGCGGCCGTACGGCATCTACGCCGCCCGGGCAGCCGCGGGCTGTACGTGGCGGCCACCGGCACCGGCAAGACCCTGGTCGCGAACCGGATCGGCGAGGAGCTGGGGGCGCGGCTGGTGCTGTTCACGGTGCCCACCCTGGACCTGGCGGCGCAGACCGCGCTGGCCTGGCGCGCCGACCACCGCCGCGAGCCGATGGTGATCGTCTCCTCGATGGACGCCTGCGCCCGCCCGGACCTGGCCGCCGCCGGGGTCGGCGCCACCGGGGACGCGGCCGGGCTGGCCGCGGCCCTGGCCGCGGCGGGCGAGGGGGCACTCGCGGCGCTGACGGTGATCTGCACCTACGACTCCCTGCCCAAGATCGAAACCGCCCAGCGCACCCGCGATGACGTCCCCGCCTTCGACCTGGCGGTCATGGACGAGGCGCACCGCATCGCCGGCCGGGCGGACAAGAAGTGGGCGATCGTCAACGACGCGCAGCGGATCCGCGCGGAGCGCCGCCTCTACATGACCGCCACCCCCGCATCTTCGCCGCCCCCGAACTGGCCGAGTCCGCCGACACCACCCGCCCACGCCGCCGCCCAGCCGCCGCGGGGCGGGACGTCGACGCGTTCGCCAACTCCATGGACAACGAACAGGTGTACGGCAAAAAAATCTTCGAATATCCCCTCGCACAGGCAGCGGCCGACGGCCGGGCAGCGGACTACCGCATCGTGGTGCCCACCCTCACCGACGCCGACCTGCGCCGCCGCCTCAACCTCCCCACCGCCCGCCCTCCCGGCGACGGCAGCGGCGAGGAGCCGGACAGCGCGCTGCGCACCACCGCCCTGCACCTCGCGGTGCTGCGCGCCATGACCGAGCACCGCCTGAACAAGGTGCTGGTCTACTTCAACCTCGTCTCCGACGCCCGCCGCTTCGCCCGCGAGCTCCCGCACACGCTGCGTCTGCTGGCCCGCACCGACCCCGGCCTCGTCCCGGACCTCACCCCGCAGCTGTTCTTCGCCCACGGCGAGCACACCCCCGCCCAGCGCGCCGACACCTTCACCGCGTTCGCCGCCGCCGACTGCGCGATCCTCGCCAACTCGCGCCTGATCGCCGAGGGCGTCGACATCCCCAGCGTGGATGCCGTCGTCTTCGCCGACCCCACCCGAAGCGTCATCCGCTGCGTCCAGGCCCTCGGCCGCGCCCTGCGCCTGGACGTCTCCGGCAAGATGGCCAGCCTGGTCGTCCCCGTCTACGTCCCGCCCGGCGCCGACGGCGAGAACATCCTCGGCACCCCTTACGAGCCGGTGTGGGCGATCGCCTGCGCGCTGGCCAGCCACGACCACCGCATCCTCGAGCGCCTGCCGGACAAGGCCAACCGCCTGCCGAAGGAGACCAGCACCGTCATCGAACGCCGCTGGCACTTCGACTTCACCGTCCACCCCGAACGCATCGCCCGCGCCATGGATCTGGCGTCCTTCGACCCCCGCGACCAAGGCATCTCCCGCTCCCGCCGCCTCGGGCTGGCTGCCGCCCAGGCCTACCGCGACCACTACGGCCACCTCGACGTCCCCGCCGACCACACCGACCCCACCGGCTTCCGGCTGGGCACCTTCATCACCACCCTGCGCGACGCCCGCAGGGCCGGCCGCCTCGAGGCGGACTGGATCGCCGAACTCGACGCGCTGGGCATGATCTGGGACAAGCACGACGCCGCCTGGCGCGCCCGCCTCGCCGCCGCGGCCGACTACCACGCCGCGCACGGTCACCTCGCCGCCCCCGCCACCACCCCCGTCGGCGCCTGGCTCGCCGAGCAGCGCCACCTCGCCGCCAGGAACACCCTCGATGCGGCCCGCGCCGACGCCCTCACCGCCCTCGCACCGGACTGGCGCCTGCCGCACGGCGCGGACTGGCACCGCAAATACCACCTGCTCCGCACCCACCTCGCAGACGGCGCCGACCCGGCCGCCCTCACCCGCGACACGGTCCTGGCCGGGGTGAGGATCGGCTCCTGGCTGGCCCGCCAGCTCACCACCTGGCCGGATCTCGCCCCCGGTCAGCAGCAGCTGATGGCCGCTCTCGGCCTCACCCCCGACACCAACCCCCTCGCCCCCGTCCGCCGCGCCCGCCGCACCTTCGAACAGACCGTGCAGCTCCTGGAGCTCTTCCTCCACCGTGAAGGCCGCGCCCCCGCCGCCCGCGAGACCATCCGCGTCGACGGCGACACCGTCAAGATCGGCGCCTGGCTCGCCAAAGCCCGCCACCGACACCGCACCGGGCAGCTCCCCGACAACCACGCCCGCCTGGTCGCCGCCCTGTTCGAGGGGGACTGGACGGACCAGGACGCCGCCCCGGCCGTCCTGATGTAGGTCCTGCCCCGGCTGATGCGGCCGCAGGAGAAAACGGGGCCCCGCTGAAACACCGCCTGTACAGCCATGGGCCCGGTCCTCCCTCCCGCCGCAGGACCGGGCCCATGGCTGTGGCCGGGGGCTGCAGCCCGCTCCTGTCAGGGCAGGCGCGTGATGTGCTGTTCCCACCGGTGCATCCAGTCGCTGTGTCCTTCCTGGCCCGGGCCCGGGACGCTCTGCAGGTCCTCGGGCAGGGTGATCTCTTCGGGCGCGTACGCGCCGTCGTTGAAGTAGCACGCCCACACGGCCTCGCGGGCGGCATTGACGACGACGGCCGCCACGGCGCCGTCCTGGGCGAGGGCGCCTTCGTCCACGGCGGTGCGCCCGGTCTCGATCGCCTTGCTGCTGCTGCGGAGTACCTGGACGGCCATGCCGTGCGGGCGGTTCTTGCCGGTCAGGAGGTAGAGCGCCCAGTGGGTGCCGACCGCCTCCGGCCACCGCTTGCGGGCGGCCTGACGGCTGATCCCCGCGGCTTCACCCAGGTCCGCGTAGGTAGCAGCAGCCCGGCCTGCGTGCGTGGCAGCCTCGGTGGCCAACTCCTTTGCGGCGGCACCGGCTTCTGTGGCGACCTCCAGGTACGTCAGGTGCACCGCCTTGGCGGCCGCGGAGGTCGCAGCCAGCGCGTCCGGAGTGGCGGGGCCCTCCTGCTCGCTGAAGCCCAGGAAGCTCATGCGCCTCTTGGTCTCACGCCACACCAGATCACGCACCTGGGCTTGGAAGGCGGCCTGCTCCTTCAGGGCATGACCGTGAAATTCCCACACATCATCCATGCGACAACCGTAGAACACCTAAACTCAATGCGACAACTAAAGTTTCCAAAGTTGGTGATCTTCCCCGCGGGAGCGGCCGACTGCCCACAGGAGCGCGGGCGGGGTGCGGCGATCACGCTGTGCGCCGCTGCGAAACCTGTCTCGAAATCGCTGTGCCGATCCGCTTCCCAGTCGTGTATTACTGGGCATCAGAAGTGCTGTAGCTAGATACAGCACAAAAGTTGAAGGGGGAGAGCACGTTGGTCTACGACATCCGTCCCCTCGCCAACGGACTGCGGACGGACCACCCGGTTCCCGGCCTGCCGTTCGTCGACGACTCACACCTGCCGCTCGACGACGGCCCGGACGCCATCGAGGCAGTCGGCCGCAACAAGAGCGAAGGCATGTGGGGCCGTTGCGACACCTCCCGCGAGGCAGGGTGGCTGGCCTTCACCACCGACCCGATCGCCCACCACCTGGGCTGGGCCGTCCGCTACCACCCCGAGCACGGCCGCACCGTGCTCCTGCTCCGCGACGAGGACACCGCCAGCCTGCACACCTACTGGTCCGGCGCGCCGCTGCTGTTCAGAGCCGGCGGCTACTGGTGGGACGGCGAAGCCTGGTACCGGCCCGGCCAGATCTGGGACCCGGTCACCGAGGACTACGCACGCCACACAGCACGCGCCACGGCCACCGTCCACGCCGCCGACATGCTCGACGGCCGCGCCCACCCCGGCCGCGCACACGTGCACAAGGTCGCCACCTTCGACCCGGCCACCGCAGAACCCGAGAACTGGATCGATGACCTGACCCGGTGGGCCCAGCACCACCAGAAGCAGGACGACCCCCTGCCCCTGGAGAAGTGCGTCGTCGACCTGGCCAGTCCCGAACTCGCCGGGGACCGGCTGCTCGGCGTGCCCGAGATGGCCGCACTGGGCGGCATCACGGCCTCCACCCTGCGGGGCTACATCTCCCGCGGCGAGAACGACGTGCCGCTGCCCCAGGCGACCGTCGCAGGACGGGCCCAGTGGTCCCGCCCGGTCGCCGAAGACTGGGCCGAAGCAAGGCGCCGCTCCTCCGAGGGACTGCAGGACGCCATGACGGCCGGCGACCGGCACCGCCTGGCCCCGGGAGCGGCCCAGATCCGGGACCGGTTCAGCGAGACCTTCTCCAGCTTCCTGTGGAAGCGCCCGGACATCCGCAAGCGCTGGGCCCTGCGCCACCGCAACGAGCCGAGCGTGCGGGAAGTGGCCGACCACCTGGCCTTCGAAGTCGCCGACAGCCTGAGGCGGATCATCCCGACCGACGCCCTCGGGCCGACCATCCGCCATGCCGTCCTGGAGGACTTCACCACCTCGCTGCGCATCGCCGAACGCCGGGGCGGCCAGCTCAAGGACTTCGACCTCATCCTGTCGGTGCCCCTGGCCAAGATGCTCAGCTGGTTCATCCAGCACTTCCCCACCTCGGCCCAGTGGTACATCGGCGAGATCATGGGCGAGGCGGACAAGCAGCTCGGCATCCCCGCTCAGGTGACGGGCGAAGCACTGCGGCGGTCCGCGACCACGAACGGGAAACTCGACGGGCAGGCCGCCAAGGAGTTCTTCTCCCGCGTCGTGCCGAAGGAACCGCAGAGCTGAGACCCCTCAGCGAACACGGAGGAGGGGCGGAAGCCACCGACAGCGGCCCCCCTCCTCCTCCTCAGGACCCAGCTCAACTCGCACCCGCCCCACGAGACCATCCACGCTGACGGGGAACACCACCAGGATCGGCGCCTGGCTCGCCAAGGCCCGCAACCGACACCGCACCGGCCGGCTCCCCGACGAACACGTGCGCTTGGCCGCCGCGCTGCTCGACGGCGACGAAACGGCGGGGGCGCCCGCCCGGGCTGTACTGGTGTAGCGGGATCCGGGCGCTGCGCCGCCCGCGCCCGCCGCCCCACCAGCGCCTGCTCGTGCGTCCGCGGCCGGTCACCGGGAGCGCCGGGGCCGGCCCGTGAATCCCCCGGGGGGCCGCGTCCGGCCCGTCTGGCCGCCCGCGCGGCTTCAGGGTCCGCCGCTGTACGGCAAACGGGTGTGCCTGTACCGGCAGGTGTGGTGTGTCAGCGCTGCCGTGCCCGGCCCGGCGCACACTGCTTGCAAGATCGTCATATGGACCGCCTGGCACACCCGTCCCCGTCCCGGCTGGCCCAAGCCACTGCACCGCTGGACCGGGGCAGGACACACCAGCCGGTGCCCAGCGCCGGACCGGACTGCTGGGGGGATGTGTTCAGCCGCCTCATCGACGGGCGGCCGGTGTGCTTCGTTAGGCCCCATGACACCGCCCGCCCCACCTGGGTCGCCTACGAGCAGCAACGGTGTCTGGGAACGCTGCACGCGCGGACCGATCTCGACGGGCTGTGGCATGTGCAGACGCTGGGCGAGCGCCATGCGCTGCTGGACGACGCGGTCCGGGCGCTGCGCCGCCCGCCGGCCTGGCCACACGAACGCGACCGCGCCCGCCGCTGGGCCCGGGAGGTACTGGCCGACCCGGACCTGCTCGTGGTCGACATCCAGACCACCGGACTGCACAACCCCTGGGCGGTGCAGATCGGCGCGGTGGACGGCACCGGGACGGTACTCATCGATGAGCTGGTCGATCCGCAGGCCGACATCGAAGCGGCCGCCGGCGCCCTGCACGGCCTGACCGCCGCACACCTGAGAGGCGCCCCGGTCTTCGGTGCCCTGCTGCCCCGGCTGACCCCTGTCTTCTCCGGCCGGCGCTGCGTGGCCTACAACGCCTCCTTCGACCGCGCGGTGCTGGAGCGGGAGCTGCTGCGCCACCACGCATCCCGGACGCCGGTGCGGGCGTGGCTGGGCAGGTGCCGGTGGGAGGACGCCATGGGACCGGCATCGGTAGCCAAGGGCCTGTGGTCGGCGGAACACGGTACCTACCGCAACCAGCGGCTGGGAGGCCGCTACGACGCTGCCGCCAAATGCCGTGCTCTGCTGGAGAATCTGCGCCAGGTGGCGGGCTTGAGCCACGACGCGATCTAGGGTTCGCCGGGATGCCGGTCGAGCAGCGAGGGCGCCGGACCGGTACCTGCAGGACGTACCCCGATGCTGCCGTCGGCCCTCAGGGACCATCGCCGCCCCGGGGAGGTCCGCTGTGCGACGACGGCGCCTCGTTGGCCGAAGGCACCGCCGCACAGGATTGTGCGGACGAGCCCCGCGCGCATCGGGGTGCTGGGCCGGTGGCGCGCCAGCGCGCCGCGGGTCATGGGTCGGCCGGCTGCTCGACGGCCGTGGCCGGGGAGCACGATGGTGTCCTCCTCCCGCTCCGGTCGGCCGGCGGATGGGCGGGCAGCGGATCGCGTAGTTGGGGCAGGAGCGGGGACGCGGGATCCAGAAGAGCTCGCAGCACCGGCAGGGGGAGCGCTTCCTGACGCAGGACTGCCCCCGCCGTCAGCAGGCCGGCCACCGAGGGCGCCATCTCCGCAGGAAGCCATGAGACGGCCTCACGGACACGTTCGGCTGGTGCTGGGGGAACGCGGCGGGCGGTCCGGGTCAGCAACGCCTGGTAGAGGCCGACAGCGGGCACCAGGGCAGGCAAACCTGCCGCGCGGCCTCTCACATCGGCCTGCCGCGCGCACTCCAGACCGTCGAGGTCCAAGTCGGCGTACAGCAGGATGGAGTCCGCGCGATGGTCGCGTTCGCGGAAGGACTCGACAGCGGTGGGCAGGGAAGCCACCAACTGGTCTCCCGCCCCGTATCCGAGCCACCCCACCTGACCGCGATCGGGCCACTCACCCAGGATCTGGCGCAGGCTGCTGAACGCCGCGCTGTTCTCCACGATGAGCAGCCAGGGCGCCGGCCCGAGCTCGTACATGGCCAGCGGGGCTGGCGTCGGCCGGGCCCGCAGATGATCAGCGATGTCGAGGATTCCGCGGGTGACCAGCCGATGCCGTTCGATGCCGTGAAGGTACTTTTCGTCGCGGTAGAGCTGGTAGGAGCGCTCGGCGAGGGGGATGAGCTCGGCATCCGGATCGTCGCGCAACAGCGCGTTGACCGGAGCCAGAAGCTCGTGGTCGCCGGTGGTCAGAGGCAGGGCCGCAAGCCCGGACAGTTGCCGCACCCACGCCCGCGGCCCGGGCCGGTCCCGGACCGCGAGGGTCAGGGGAGGGCGTTTGACCCACAGGGGGAGGGGCGGGTGCGCGGAGTAGTCCCATCCGCGGTGGCCGCGGCAACAGCGCCAGGCCGCGCCGGACCAGCTCCTGGGCGGCGTCGGCGAGCACCCGGCGCCGGTGGGGGGAGGAGGGGAGACGGGAGTCCTCTTGTTCGGCGGCGCCCGCCAGCGCGTCGAACTCGACGCGCTGGCGGGGCTGCCCGGCCAGATAGGCGGCCATGCGGTCCGCCGCGGTCATACCGCTTCCCCGGCCGCGGACGCCTCTTCGGTTTCCCCGCCGGCCTGGCTGGTGTGGGTGCGGCGCAGGAGCCGCGCCGCGGTGATGCCATCGCCACCGGCCCGCTCCGCCGCGCGCGTCACGGCGTCACCGTAGCGCTCTGCGATCTGCACGTACCTGCGTCGTGTCCTCAGATCGATGCCGTTGCGGAGCCGGATGACGAGAGGGAACCGCCCCAGTGCGGGGAGGTCGTTGGTGCCTGTTGTGTACACCAGTTGGATGCCGTGGGCGGCCGCGACGCGGCGCTGCAGCGAGATGAACGGCCCGTAGTTGGCTTTGCCGAACGGGTTGTCCATGATCAGGGTGCCGACTCCGCCGGGGACGCGCCGGTCGCGTTTCGCAGCCCGCATCCGGGCCAGCGTGCAGTACAGCAGGACGGAGACGGTCAGGAGTTCACCCCCGCTGAACTTCTGAATGACGGTCACGGATTCCCGTTCGACGGTCTCCAGACTCTGGGCCGGTTTGATGATCTTGGCGACGATGTTGCCGCGGCCGCCGAGCGCGGCCAGAACCAGTCGCTTGGCCAGGGGCATGGCGTCGGGGAGCGTGGTGGCCTTGCCGGTGGATCCGGCCGGCAGCGCGGCGATCATGCGGTCGATCTCTGCGGCCAGTCTGCGCTCCAGTTCCTCCCCGCGTGGCCGGTGGCGCACCTCGAAGGACAGGAATTGCTGCCCCGACCAGCTGCCGAGCCCTTTGGGCAGGCGGGAGTGGTGGGCGACCTCATCCAGGTCGTGCAGGATCGCTTCGACCAAAGCGGTACAGCTGCGCACCACCATGGCCTGGTCCTCGGTGATTTCCTCCAGCAGTTCGCGAACCTTCCGTTCGCGTTCTTCGATGTCTTCCAGGAGCTCGGCCAGCCGCCGAGGCTGAGAGAGGGTCTGCTCCAGCCTGGCCCGCAGGCGCCCGTCGACAACCTGGAGGTACTGCGGGTCATGGGCCAGCCGCTCCACCGACCGCACCGCTTTGTCCAGGGTTTTGAGTGCTGTCGCGTGTCCGCGGACGGCATGGTCCAAATCGGCGGTGATCTCGCCGCAGATGCGTTCCGCGTCCTCGGGCAACAAACTGCTCGCCGTGGCGGCGGACAGACCATGGGTTTCCAGCAAGACAGCGTCGGTCGGACTTGCGGCTGGTTCCTCGACCGTGCCAGGTTCCTCGGCGTCCTCGTGACGGCTCGCCGCGGAGCTGAGCACGTTCGCGGTCTGGGCCAGCAGCGCCGCATCGTTCCCGGCCCTGAGCGCCATCCTCAGGCCGCGTCTGCCGCGCACCCGCACGGGGCAGCGGCGGGTCGTGCAGGCGCTCATGCTGTTGTGCGTGCTGGCGTTGCTGCCCGCCACGTGGGTGTTCACGGCGGCGGACGACCGGCTGCGCACGACGGCCGATGTCCCGCGTACCAACGTGGCCGTGGTCTTCGGCGCGGGCCTGCTGTGGAACGGTGAGCCGTCGGTGTTCCTCGCCACCCGGCTCGACGCGGCGGCGGAGCTGTACCGCAAGGGCCGCGTCGAGATGGTGCTGGTCACCGGCGACAACAGCAGCGAGCACTACAACGAGCCGCACTCCATGCGCCATTACCTCACCCATCGAGGCGTGCCCGACGCTCGGATCGTCAGCGACTACGCCGGCTTCGACACCTGGGACTCCTGCGTGCGCGCCAAGAAGATCTTCGGCGTCGACCGCGCGATCCTCGTCAGCCAAGGCTTCCACATCCGCCGGGCGGTCACCCTGTGTCGGCAGGCGGGTGTCGACTCGTACGGCGTCAGTGCGGCCGACCACCACGATGCGGTCTGGTACTACGGTGCCACTCGCGAACTGTTCGCCGCGGGCAAGGCGGCCGTGGATGCGGCGTTCGAGCCGGGCCCCCGGTTCCTCGGGCCAAAGGAACCGGGCGTGGCGCGGGCGCTGACCGAGGCCCGATGACCGGGGCGGTCGTGCTGCGCGGGAGCGGAAAGCAGCGTCGCGTACGCCCCGTGCACGGCCGGGGAGACAGCACGGCACTGTGAGCGCGGCATCGGCCGGTAGGTCCGACGGATTTGACGGCGGTCGGTCCGCGGAGGGCTGCCAGGCGCTATGGACCTGCAGAGGATTAACCTGTGGGTTTTAAGGCTTGACCTCGCAGGTCAGCGCGCTGCCTATCTGCGTTTTGTTCTGCAGGTCCTAAGCCGCTTAGTGGGATAGAAGATAAGATGCGGTCGACCGGCTGCGTAACGCCAACCCGGTGTCGAGCCGGACGGTGTGCCGTCATCGGGAATCTGCCGGGGAACAGCGGCTGTCGTGTCCATCGCTGAGCGGTCGGTCGGCTCCGCGCCATGTCGTCGCCCCCTTCGGCCGCCCGGGGCGCCCCCACTCCGTGAGCCCTGCCCGTACCACGCGCCAGTCACAGACGAGGAGAATCAGTGCTTCGCTCATCCCTTGCCGACCCGCCCGCCGACATCACCGACGCCACGCCGGCCGGTCGTCGCCGAATAGACCGTGTCGCGCTGGTGACGGGCGCCGCGGTCGGCGTCGGTTTCGGCGGGTTGTATCTGCTGGGCCTGCTGGCCGGCGATGACGACGTTCCCGCAGGCACCAGAGTGAGCGGCGTGGACATCGGAGGGCTGAGCCGCTCGCAGGCACGGGAGAAGCTGGACGGCAGCCTGGGCGGGGCCTGGTCGGAGCCGGTGAAGGTGCGCGTCGGCGACAGCACCGCCACCATCCACCCGTCTGCTGCCGGCCTCGCTCTGGACAGCGAGGAGACCGTCGCCCGTGCCGCACAGGCGGGGTCCGACCCGTTCACCGTGATCGGCCGCCTGTTCACGAGCGGCGACCGCGAAGTCGACCCGGTCGTCCGCGTCGACGAGACGAAGGCCCGCGCAACGTTGGCCAGGATGGCGAAGACACACGATCGCAAGGCCCGGGAGGGCGCCATCACCTTCCACGGGGGCGAACCGGTGCCCGTCAAGCCGGTCACCGGACAGTCCCTGGACGTGGACGGAGCGCTCAGGACGCTGGCCTCAGTGGTACCCGGCCGGACGGCGGAGCCGGTCCGGCTGCCGGTCCGTACGACCAATCCCCGGGTCGGGGCAGCGGAGGTGAACCGCGCGATGAAGGAGTTCGCCACGCCCGCCATGTCGGCCCCGGTCACGCTCACCACGAGCGGCCGGAAGATCGAGATCAGCCCGGCGACACTCGGCAAACACCTCACGATGAAACCCGACAAGACGAACCGGCTCACACCGGCACTCGACGGCACGGGGCTCCTGGCCGATCCGGCGGTGGCAGGCCCGCTCACACAGGCCACCGACAAGGCGGTCAACGCGAAGCTGCGCCTGGACGGCGAGCGGGTCGTGGTGGCCTCGGACGGCAAACCCGGCCAGGAGGTCACGGCCGAGGCGGTCCAGGAGGCCGTACTGCCGCTGCTGACCAGGGCCGGTACGGCCCGCACCGCGGCGGTGGCCACCGAGAAGGTGGAGCCGAAGCTGACCCGCGACAACGTCGGCCGACTGGGCATCAAGGAGAAGATGTCCAGCTTCACCGTCAACTTCGAGCCCGCGCCGTACCGTGTGACGAACATCGGCCGTGCCGCGGAGCTGATCAATGGATCGGTCGTGCTGCCCGGCGAGACCTGGAGCCTGAACCGCACCGTGGGCGAGCGGACCGAGGCCAACGGCTTCGTGGAAGGCATCATCATCAACGGCGACCAGTTCGAGAAGGCGGCCGGGGGCGGCGTCTCCGCAGTCGCCACCACGGTCTTCAACGCGGTGTTCTTCGCCGGCGTCAAGCCGGTCGAGTACCGGGCGCACTCGTTCTACATCGAGCGCTACCCGGAGGGCCGGGAGGCGACGGTGGCCTGGGGCAGCCTCGACCTGAAGTTCCGGAACGACTCGGGCAACGCCATCTACATCGACGCGCGTGCCACGGACACCTCCGTCACGGTCACCTTCCTCGGCACCAAGAAGTACGACTCCGTCGAAGCGGTCAAGGGCCCGCGCACCAATGTCAAGCAGCCGGGAACCCGCAAGGGCTCCGGGGAGAAGTGCGTGCCGCAGACCCCGCTCGAAGGCTTCGACGTCGCGGTCGACCAGGTCTTCAAGAATGACGGCAAGGAAGTCAAGCGGGAGACCTTCAAGACCCGGTACGTGCCCCGCGACGAAGTCACTTGCGACTGAGCGGCCGCCGGTCGGCGAGCCCCGGATCCGGCACCGCGCCCCGGGCGGGAAGCCGTCCGGCGGGGCCACGCGCATCACGACCGTCCGACGCGGCGTCACAGGTCATGGGGCGTTGGCGCGGTCGCCGGCGGCTCCGGGTCCGGCTGGTCACATCCATCGGCTGTGTGGTCGTCGGTCGAGCGGCCGGCGCCAAAGGCGGCAGGACCGGCCTTCCCCCGGCCTGGGGCCGGGAGAGTTCCCGCATGGGCGAGGACTCCCGGCGGCGGACCGATACCTCTCGGCCGAGGCGGATCAGGCCGGTCCGACGGCGTCGTGCGGCGGCATCGCCTGCTGGGCTCGTCGCAGCGAGACGAAGGTGACGGCTGCCATGGCGACCATGACCGCCGTCGAGATCAGGAAGGCGGGCGAGGTGGGGGAGGACGCCGAGGCGCCGGCAGTCACGTACGCGGCGGTGCCCGGCAGCACACCGACCGCCGTCGCGGCGGTGAACGACCAAAGGCGTATTCCGGAGAAGGCGGCGGCAAAATTGATGGCCTGGAACGGAATGCCCGGCACCATGCGCAGGAGCAGCATGCTCCGGAAGCCATGAGCGGTAAGTCGGCGGTCCAGGGCGGCGAGGACCTTCTTCTTCAGCAGCGGCTGAAGCGCGTCCCGCCCAAGGCCACGTCCGAGGCCGAAGGCCAGTGCCGCGCCCAGGGTCGTTCCGGCCACAGCCAGCATCAGTCCCTGGGGAACGCCGAAGAGAACCCCAGCCGCCGCGTTCAGCACCGGTTTGGGGAAGAAAGCGAGGGTCGCCAGGGCGAAGACGGCGACGAAGGCCGGCGCGGCCCACATCGCATACGGTCCGGAGGAAAAGCCCTGGAGGAGGAGCTGTCGTGGGCTCCACACGAGCAGGGAGCTTGCCGCGGCCACCAGCAGCGTGACGAGGAGAGCCAGCCGGACGAGCGGAGGTATGGGCACGGTGCGAGTGTACCGACCGGGAGTTTTTGGGAATTCTGAGGCGGCGGACAGGATGTCCATACCAGAAAGGTTCGTGAAGTCAATCGGGCGCAAGTGCGTCCCGCGCAGCCAGGCTCGTGCGACACAGGGGTGCTTTTTTCGCGTGATCGACGCCCGCGGCATCCTCAACACTGACCAGTGGCGCCAGGCCGGCTGGATCGTCCGAGCTTTCGGACCCTTTCCGGCAACATCAGGAAGGGGCAGAAAGGGACACGGCTTTCGAACCGGCAGGCAGGAGCGGACACGCTTCGCGGATGGCATTCGATCGGCGGAACGACGCACCAGGTGTGTTCCTCCTTGGGCCGGTCAGGAAGGCCCGAGCGAAAGAGACAATGCCGATGGGCCGGCAGAAAGCCGACAGGCCGCGACGGCCAAGACTGCCGAGACAGGAGCGGTTCATGGCCATCCCCACCGCAGGACTGGCGTTCGACAGGCCAACCGGGTACGTCATGCCGATGATCCGGGCCGGGATGATCGAGGTCGAGCGCAAGGGACGGCCTCGCGGAGAAGCCCCCGAGATCGCGGTCCTCTCCGACTGCTACAAGCAGTTCACCCATGAGGGACCTCAGCGGCTCGTCATGGACCTCGCCTGCACCGCCGCCGAGGCGACCACCATGTTCGCCGGGATGAGCCCGCTCAACGAGCTTGAGCTCCTGCAGCAGTTCTCCGCCAAACGCCCTCTGAGTCGTTGTTTCGCTGCGTAAGTGTGTGGCGGTCCGGCACGATGGCCGGATGGCGAGGACGGGGCGGCCGAAGACCGAGCTGGTGGTGACCGACGAGGAGCACGAGGCCCTGACGCGCTGGGCCAGGCGCCGGAGATCATCGCAGGCGCCGGCCCTGCGGTGCCGAATCGTGCCGGAGCGCGCGACCGGGGCATCCAACAAGGACGTGGCCGCCCGACTCGGTGGGGAGGCGCACACCGTGGGACGGTGGCGGGCCGGGTCGTCCGCGACCGGCTGGGCGGGCTGGTGGACGAGCCCCGTCCCGGAGCTCCGCGGACGATCACCGACGAGCAGGTCGAGGAGGTGATCGTCAAAACGCTGGAGGCCACGCCGCAGAACGCCACCCACTGGTCGACGCGGTCGATGGCCGCCGAGGTGGGCCTGTCGCAGTCGGCCGTCTTTCGGATCTGGCGCACCTTCGGCCTCAAGCCGCACCTGATTGACACCTTCAAGCTCAGTCGGGACCCGCAGTTCGTCGCCAAGGTCCGCGACATCGTCGGGCTGTATCCGGCTCCGCCCGAGCACGCGCTGGTGCTGTGCGTGGACAGGAAGACCAGGCTCCAGGCGCTGGACCGGTCCGCACCGGTGTTGCCGATGAATGCCGGGCATGCCCGAGCGCCGCACCCACGACTGTGTGCGGCAGAGTCACCACCCTGTTCGCCGCGCTGAATACCGCCACCGCAACGGCGGGCACACCGCGAAGCGGTGGCAGATTCGGCCGCGCGGCACAGGGCGCGCCACCCGTTCGCCCTCTCTGCGGGGGCGTATCGCGCCGTGGAGGAATGCCGCTCGTAGACGTTCACGGCGAGGTTCCGTGAAGCATGTGATGGTTACCGCTGCGGCATGGTTGCGGCCGAGACGGGTCTCCGCCTGCACCGCACCGGGCGACTGGCACCGGCCATCCCGCAGCAGGCGCAACTCGTCACGGTCTGAAGCCATACCCGCCACATCCAGGGTGGGCACCGGCCGGTGCCCACCCTGGGACTTCCCGGACGGCCTGCGGCGGCACAGATCCGCCCGGAGGTGTCTCTACCTGCGGTAGCCGAGGGTGGTCATCATGCCGGTTTCGGCGTGGTAGATGTTGTGGCAGTGGATCATCCACAGGCCGGGGTTGTCCGCGTCGAAGTCGACGGTGAGGGTCTTGCCCGGCAGGACGATCGCGGTGTCCTTGCGGGGGCCGCCGCCGGTCAGGGCGAATGTGTGGCCGTGCAGATGGACGGGGTGCCACATCGTCGTGGTGTTGGTGAAGACCAGGCGGACCCGCTCGCCGGCGCGGATCGGGTAGCGCTGCGACGGGTCGTACCGCTTGTTGTTGAAGCCCCAGTCGTACTTGGCCATGCCGCCGGTGAGCTTCAGCTTCACCGTCCGGTCCGGCTTGCGGGCGGGCAGACGCACACTCCGGTCGGCCGTGAGCCGGTCGGCCGTGAGCAGCCGTCCGGACAGCTCCGCCGGCCGGACGGACGGGCCCGGCGCGGAGCCGCTCCCGGTGCGCAGGAGCGCCATGGCCGTCTCCTTCTTGCCTTCGGCCAGGGCGACCAGAGGGAAGACGCCGTCCTCGGCGGTGACCAGGACGTCGTAGCGCTCGCCCATGCCGAGCAGCAGCGCGTCCGTCGTCGCGTGCTCGACCGGGAAGCCGTCGGTGTGCGTCACGGTCATCTCGTGGCCGCCGAGTGCGACCCGGAACGCCGTGTCACCGCCCGCGTTGATGATCCGGATCCGGATGCGGTCGCCGGGCTTGGCGCGGAAACTCTCCGGAGCGTCGGTGGTGCGGCCGTTGACCAGGTAGTAGGGGTAGGCGACATCGCCCGCGTCCCCTCCCAGCAGGTCGCTCGTCGCACCCATCATCATCCGGGACGGGCCGGAGGCGCCGGGCGAGGGCGACTTCTCCTCGGCCGCCGACATGCCGCTCATGTCATGGCCGCCGTGGCCCATGTCGCCGTGGTCCATGTCCCCCATGCCCTTGCTGAGTTCGGCGAGCACGGCGTCCGGGGTGCTGCCCTCCACCCCGTCGACCCAGTCGTCGAGGACGACGACCCACTCCTTGTCGTACCGCAGCGGCTCCCTGGGGTCCTCCACGATCAGCGGCGCGTACAGTCCGCGGTCCTGCTGCACACCGGAGTGCGGATGGAACCAGTAGGTGCCCGGGTGCGGGACGGCGAAGCGGTATTCGAAGGAGGCCCCGGCCTTGATCGGCCGCTGCGTCAGGTCGGGCACGCCGTCCATGTCGTTGCGCAGCGCCAGCCCGTGCCAGTGCACGGAGGTCGACTCGGGCAGGTGGTTGGCGAGGGTGAGGGCGAGGGTGTCCCCGGCGGTGACGCGGACCTCCCGGCCCGGCAGCCGGTCGCCGTAGGCCCAGGTCCTGACCGTGGGGCCGCCCAGGTCGAGCCGGGTCTGGACCGCGGTGAGCTTCACCTTCCGCTCGGGGCCGGGGTTGCGCCTGGCCTCGGCGTCGGCGACCTCCCGGCCGTCGGGCGAGACGTAGTCGCCCGCGGGCGCGGCCGAGGGTTTGTTGTCGTGGCCGGCGTGGTTGGAGGAGCCGGCGCAGGCGGCGAGCAGGCCGCTGCTGGTAGCGGCGATCCCCGCGCCGAGCACGGCGCGGCGGGTGGTTGTGCGCATGGATGGGTGCACCTCGTGGTGTCGGCGTGAAGGGGGGCGCGGAGGCCGCTCCGGGTGGAAGCGGCAGGCGCGACCCCTATATGCGCAGCACCGACAACCGGGCGAGGGGTATCCGGCCTCCCGGCGGAGGTACCGGCCACAGGACCCGCAGGAGGCGTGCGCGGACAGCGCCCAGGCGGTCGGCGGCCCCGCGCGAGAGGCCTGCGGCGGTCAGCAGGGCGACGGCGCACACGGCGAGCACGGCCAGGCACATCGATGTGGGATCCAGCCCCGCGCCGGGGGCCGGATCATCCGCGGTCGGCATGTCGACGGAGGTGTTCGGCGCCGCATGGGCGGCGTGGCCGGCGGAGACGTCGAGCACCGGCTCGGTTGAGGACACGGAGCCGTGCGAGGGGGTCCGCTGGGTGGGGTGGCCGAAGGAGTGCATCGTGACGATGCCGCCCAGGACGGCGGACAGCAGGAGCAGCCGGACGGTCCAGGCTACGAACCTCCGTGGCTCCATCACACCTCCCGCATGTGCTCTCTGCGTCGATATTACCCCTGGGGGGTAATCGCGGTCGCAGGGGCCCGGCCCGTCGGAGGAGGCTTCAGCCGATGCGTACGCCCCACATGAAGGGCATGCCGCTGGTGCTGATCGCCTCGTACCGCACGACGGCGCCGGGCTTGGGGGAGTGGAGGATCTGCCCGTTGCCGGCGTAGAAGCCGACGTGGCTGAGGTCGGTGCGCATGATGATGAGGTCGCCGGGCTTGAGGGCGCTCAGGGAGTTGATCCGGGTGCCGATGTTGGCCTGGGCCTGGGAGGTCCGGGGTATGGAGACGCCCGCCTGGGCGAACGCCCAGGAGGTCAGCCCGGAGCAGTCGAAGGAGTTCGGGCCGGAGGCGCCCCAGACGTAGGGCATGCCGACCCGGGACTTGGCCGCCTCGAAGGCCGCGGCCGCGCGCTGTGAGGCGCTGGCCTCGTTGCCCAGGTCGACCCGCTGGCTGGCGCGGTTGGCCCGCTCCTCCTCGGCGGCGATCTTTGCGCGCTCCTTCGCGCTCAGCGTGTTGAGGAGCTTCTGGGCCTTGGCGAGCTTGCCCTGGATCTCCTTCTTCTTGTCCCTCAGTTCCTTGCGGGTGTCCTCCAGGTTCTTGAGCTTCTCCGAGGCCTCCTCGCGCTGCTGGGCGAGCGTGCGCTGCTTGGCCTGGACCTTCTTGAGCGTGCTGAGCTGCCGGCTGCTGAGCCGGTCCAGGGCGGCGGCCTTGGCCAGGTAGCTGTCGGGGTCGGAGGAGAGGAAGAGCTGGACGGAGGGGTCCACCCCGCCGCTGCGGTACTGCGCGGTGGCCAGCGAACCCAGGCCGTCCTGCAGCTTGTTCAGCTCGTCCTGGCCGCGGGCCACCGTGTCCTGCAGGTTGTCGACCTGCTTCTGGAGCTTGTCGTGCTTCTCCTTGGCGCCGTTGTACTTCTCGGTCGCCTGGGTGGCCTGCTCGTAGAGCCGGTCGACCTCCGCCTTCACACCCTTCTTGTTGGGGTCCGGCAGAGGGTCGGCCTGGGCGGACTGGGCGGTGAGGGCGACCGCCGCTGCGGCGGCGGTGGTGAGCACGGTCGTGTAGGCGTGGCTGGGCTGCTTGGGACGACGGTGGGACGCCACGGGGGCGAGCTCCTTCTTCCTCGGCCGCCTGCCGGACGCGGGACATCGGCCCGGTTCCGCGTGATCTGCCGCGGACTCGGCGGTACCTTCGCCGCCACCCCGGATGGGCGGCCGACCGTGCGAAGGCTCGGAGCGGATACTAATCAGCTAAGCGGTTTAGAAGCAATCGGCGCCGGTGTAACGCGTGCAGCATCACCGGTTGGGCCCAAAGGGGAGGAGGGCGGCTGTGACCTGTCCGGCCACTACGATGAACGGGCATTGGTTCGGCGGAGTGGAGAGTCCGGGACGAGGGATGGTTCGTGCGACCACTGGGTGAGCTGGAGGCGGAGATCATGAACCGCCTGTGGACCTGGGGGCGTCCGGCGACTGCGCGGGACATCCTCGCCGACCTCACCAGGACACGTCCCCTCGCCTACAGCACGGTCAAGACCGTCGCCGACATCCTGTACCGCAAGGGCCTGCTCCGGCGGGAGAAGGAGGGACGGGCCTGGCGGTACGAGCCCACCTGCACCCGGCAGCAGTACACCGCGGCGCTGATGCAGGATGCGTTGGGCGACAACCCCGACCCCGCCGGCACACTTCTCAGCTTTGTCGAGCAGATGTCGGCGGATGAGGTGGAGGCGCTGCGCTCGGCCCTGCGGGCGGCGCAGCGGAGGAACGAGGCGTGACAGCGGCGCTGCTTGCCGGATACGCCTTCCTCGTCGGTGTTGGCGCCCCGTACGCGCTGGCCAGAGCGCGGTGGGCCCATCACGCACCACGGCTGGCGGTCCTCGTCTGGCACGGGCTGATGGTGACCTTCGTCGTGACCGTCGCCCTGGTCCTGTACCACGTGACGCTGCGGGAGCGGCACGTTCATGATGGGCTACTCGGCCTGCTCACCGCCTGCGGTCTGCTCCCCGGGGCTTCGGCCTTCGGTCCGGCGCCGCACACCGCGGCCGACCCCGCCTCTCTTCTGCCACCGGCTCTCGTTGTGCTGCTCCCGGTCGGCTGGTTCCTGCGCACGGTATGGCGCACCCGGCGCGCCCAGCGCCGCCATCTGGACATGCTCGCCATGGTGGGCCGCCCGTCTCCAGAGCACGATGCGGTGGTCGTCGACCACGAGACCCCGGCCGTCTACTGCCTGCCCGGACGGTTTCGCAGGGTGGTCGTGACCCGCGGAGCGCTCAGGGTCCTCTCCCGGGAACAGTTCCACGCGGTGCTCGCGCACGAGCGAGCCCACATCATCGGGCGGCACCACCTGTGCCACGCGGCGACGGAGGCGTTCGAGCGGGCCTTCCCGAAACTGCCGCTCGCCCGGCACGCACGGGAGCAGACCGCCCTGCTGCTGGAGATGGCCGCGGACGACCGGGCACTGCGCTCCCACTCCCGGGAAACCCTGGCGGCCGCCCTGTGCGAGGTCGCTGCGGGCCAGGCGCCTCGAGCCGCCCTCGGCGCCGGCGGGCCGAGTGCGGCGATCCGGCTGCACCGGCTCCTCACCCCCAAGGCCGCGCCGCACCGCGCGATCCGGCTGGGCATCGTCGGCGGCTGCCTCGCGGGGCCCCTGCTGCCGTTGCTCATCGCCTGCGGTCCGGTCCTGGGCTGACCGCACCGTGGCCGGGACCATCGGCCTCCGCGCCCTGGCCACAGCGGAGGCATCCTGGCGGTGGGACGGCAACGCCGGCGCGGGCGTGGTACCGGCCCGGTCGACCGGGGAGGTGGCGGGCGATGATGTTCTGGTACGGCCACAACGTCAGCGGCTGGGGATGGTGGGTGATGTCGCTCGGCATGATCCTGTTCTGGGCGCTGGTCATCACCGCCGCCGTCCTGCTCTTCCGCGCTCTGGACCGCCCTCGGGACCGCCCCCGCACCCCTGCGGGACCGTCCGCCGAGCAGCTTCTGGCCGAGCGGTTCGCCCGCGGCGAGATCAGTGAGGAGGAGTACCGGAGCCGTCTGGCCGTCCTGCGCTCCTCCGGTCCCTCCGCCAAGTCCTGATCGGGGCACAGTCCGCCGTCTGTTCCGCTAGCAGGAGACCCGCCGTGAACGGCGAAACCAACTACGGCCTGTACGCGCTGGCGGTCGCCACTGCCCTCGTTGGCACGCCGACCTCCGGCGTGCCCGCCGGAACGCTCTTCGTCCTGACCATCGCCGCCGCATGCCCGCTGATGATGTTCCTCACGATGCGCGGCACGCACCATGGCGGCCCCGGTCAGGACACCGAGCGGCCACACCAACCGCACACGCACGGCTACCGCCGGCACGGAGCCGATCGGCCGTAAGGCCCCGGCCTCGCGCTCCGCTGAAGGACACCTGGAGGACACCGTGGCAGCCATGCTGGCCGTCCTGGCAGGGACGCTGATCCTGGCGGCCATGATGTACGACGCCGCCCGCCTGATCACGCCCCGCGAGCCCCGCTGCCCGCCTCTGGCCCGGCTGCTCGGGCGCCGCGCCGCGCTCGAGGCCGCCGAGCGGTGGTGCGTCGGCCTGCGGCTGCACGGTCGTATCGATCGGGAGACCTATCGGAAGCGGATGGACCGCCTCGCCCGCGGACGGCGCACGGCGGAGCACATGGCTGCTCCCAGGGGGCGTGGTGATGACTGACCCCGCCCGCGCCCCGTGGTCATCGGCGGGGAACGGTCACGCCGGACTGGTCCGGCCTGACGACGACGGCGTGGTGCTCCGGGCTCCGGGACGGAGAAGACCTGCCGGCGCGGTGTGGGGCTGGTACGGCGCCGCATCCCCACCGTGCGTGGCGCGACCTGACGCCGGCTGCAGAAGAAATGACCGATCTGATCGCGGGCAGAACGGCTCGGGCAAGAGCCCTGATAAAGATCCCGGTCGGTGAGCCGGCAGCCGAGGCCGGTGCCGTCCTCTGCGGCCGGGCCCGCCTCCTGCCTGGCTACGGCGCCCGCCGCGTCCTGACCGACTCGACCGTCACTCCCGGCTTCGACGAGGTCTTCTCCCTGCGTCCGTTGAGGAGGCATGGCGGTCGGGCACACGAAACACGCCGGGCCCGCCGGACACGCAGGAGCTTCGGCCGGGGTCGGGGAGGGGGAGGGACTGCCCTCGCCGCACGAGGTGATGGGCCGTGGTGGTCGCGGCGGGGCGTCGATGGTGGCCGACGGTCGACCGTGCATCTGCTCCGCCTCCCGTGGGATGCGCAGGGCCGGGCGTACTCGCCGAAGCAAATACGCCATTTGCTTGGCTTGTTAACCCGACGTTGCGGGGGAGTTGGTAATCGGTCTGTGGCGAGCCGTTAGTATCACGGCATGGTCACGGCTTGGTCGCGTCGCGGCGTACCGCAGGCCCGCGCTTGTGCGGGTGCGCTGTTGCGTGCATTGGCTCTGGCCGTGATGCTGCTTGGCATGGTGTTCATGCACGGTGTGAACACTGAGAGCGTCGAAGGCCACCTCGCGATCAGCGCGGTGGCTCCCACGGCGACATCGACCGCGGGTGCGCGTGGAACTCCGGAGGCGGAGACTCCGTCCGGTGCCTCGGCGACGGACGACCGGCATAGTGGCCACGGCTGGACACACTCGGTCGAGTCCTGTGCTGCCGGGCAGCCTCAGCAGGGTCCGACGCTGGTGTCGCCCTGCCTTACGGTGTCGATTCGTGCATCGGACACTGCCGTGCGTGTCGTGCCGAAGCAGGGGTCTTCCCAGCCCGAGTCCCTGGGGACAGGGGGGACGGCTGTGAGATCTTCCGTGGTCCAGCAGGTCTAGGACCTTGGTAACCCCTACCCGGCCTGTCCGGTTCCCGCCCGCCCCCTGTGGGCGACCGGAGCGGTTCGGCCGGCTCCCGCACGACGTGCGCCGGACCCGGCGCCCGCGCGGGCGGACCCAGATCTGAGTCACCAGTATCGTCCTGCCCCCACCCATGCCTGCCGCCCCTCCCCGTCACACTCCGGGAGGCCGCGGCTGCACGGAGGACCTGTGCCGACACGCTTCCGTACGCCTGCGCCCGCCCGGTGCGCCACCCCTGGCGCACCTCGGCCGCGCCGATTCGTCTCCGTGGTCCGCGGTGTTCTGCTGTTGGCGCTGATCCTGTGCGCCATCGCACACGGTGCCGAGGAGACCCACCGACCGGAGCACCCCCCCGCCCCGTCGACGGCGTCGGCGGCCGGTCACCCGGAGCCCGACGCACCTCATGCGCCGCACGGTGCCAAGGAGTGCGCACCGGACGCGATCGGCCGCACGGCAACTCCGGCAGCGGAACTTCCACTCGCCGACGCGGGCGTCATGGCGGTGCTCGCGGCCGTACCCACGGCTGCGGCGGGGCCTTTCGCGCGCCCCGGAACGCACAGACGCCGCAGAGCGCGGACCGGCCGGATAGCACTGGCCCGTACGGCCCGGTGGCGCATCTAGACCACTCGCGTGCAGCCGCCGTCATCACCGGCTGCCGCGCGTGACGGTACGGGCGCGGACCGACCTCCGCCCCGGTCTCCGTGGCGCGCGAGATGAGCGTGCACAGCATTCATCGAGCGAGAGCGAAACAGATGCAGTCACCGACGAACACCGCCGCTGCCCCCAGGCAGTCCGCCCTGCTGTCCTTGGTGGGGAACACCCCGCTGCTGCGGGTATCGGAGCCCCTGACTCCTCCCGGCCGTGGCTTCTGGGCGAAGCTCGAGGGGTTCAACCCCGGCGGCATCAAGGACCGGCCGGGGCTTCACATGGTGGAGCGAGCCCGGGCCCGCGGGGACCTGCGCCCCGGCGGGAGGATCATCGAGTCCACCAGCGGCACCCTCGGCCTGGGGCTGGCCCTGGCCGGGATGGTGTACGGACACCCCGTCACCCTGGTCACCGACCCCGGACTGGAACCCTCCATGACCCGGCTGCTGGGCGTCTACGGTGCCGAAGTCGACATCGTCGCCGACCCCCATCCGACGGGCGGCTGGCAGCAGGCCCGGCGCGACCGGGTCACTCAACTGCTCGGCGCACACCCGGGATCCTGGTGCCCGGACCAGTACAACAACCCCGACAACGTCGCCGCCTACACCCCGCTGGCCCTCGAACTCGCCTCCGAGACCGGGCACATCGACGTCCTGGTGTGCAGCGTGGGCACCGGCGGGCACTCCGCGGGGGTGGGCCGGGTGCTGCGCCAGCTCTATCCGGACATCCGGATCGTCGGGGTGGACACCATCGGCTCGACCATCTTCGGGCAGCCCGCCCGCCCCCGGCTGATGCGCGGTCTGGGATCGAGCATCTACCCCCGCAACGTGGCCTATGAGCACTTCAGCGAGGTCCACTGGGTCGCCCCGGCCGAGGCGGTGTGGACCTGCCGTCAGCTGGCGGCCTCGCACTACGCCACCGGTGGCTGGAGCGTGGGCGCGGTGGCGCTGGTCGCCGGTTGGCTGGCGCGTACGCTGCCCGCCGACACGCGGATCGCGGCGATCTTCCCCGACGGGCCGCAGCGCTACCTGGGCACGGTGTACGACGACGAGTACTGCGCCCGCAACGGGCTCCTCGACGGGCCGCCGCCGGTGGAACCGGACCTCATCGGCCGTCCGGACGAGAAGGAGGTCACGCGCTGGACCAGGTGCACCGACGTGGTCGATCCCCTCACCCTCGACAACCGCTCCGTCCCAGGGGAGGCGCGGTGAAGGGCACCCTCGCACAGCTGCGTTCCTACGAACGCAGCGTCCAGCTGCTGATGGTGAACCAGTTCACCATCAACCTCGGCTTCTACATGCTGATGCCGTACCTGGCCGCTCACCTGTCCGGCACCCTTGGCCTGGCCGGCTGGCTGGTCGGACTGGTCCTGGGGGTGCGGAACTTCAGCCAGCAGGGCATGTTCCTCGTCGGCGGGACACTCGCCGATCGCCTGGGCTACAAGCCGATGATCGTGGCCGGATGTCTGCTGCGCACCATCGGTTTCGCCACCCTCGGGCTGGTGGACTCCCTGCCCGCGCTGATCGCCGCCTCCGCCGCGACCGGTCTGGCCGGTGCGCTGTTCAACCCGGCGGTCCGCGCGTACCTGGCCGCGGACGCGGGAGAGCGCAGGGTGGAGGCGTTCGCGCTGTTCAACGTCTTCTACCAGGCCGGGATCCTGCTCGGCCCGCTGGTCGGCATGGTGCTGACCGGGGTCGACTTCCGCATCACCTGCCTGGTGGCGGCCGGGATCTTCGCACTGCTCAGCATCGTGCAGATCCGTGCCCTGCCCGCCCGGCGGGCCGAGGACGCCAAGGCGAAGGACGGCGACGGCCGCCAGAGCGTACTGGCCCAGTGGCGCGGCATCCTCGCCAACCGGCCCTTCCTGCTCTTCTCGGGCGCCATGATCGGCTCGTACGTCCTCTCCTTCCAGGTGTATCTGGCCCTGCCGCTGGAAGTGCGCAGGCTCGGCGGGGACGGAGAGTTCGGGACGGCCGCCGTTGCGGTGCTCTTTGCCGTCTCCGGTCTGAGCACGATCCTCGGCCAGACGCGGGTGACCGCATGGTGCAAGGCGCGGTTCGAACCCGGGCAGGCACTGATCCGCGGCCTGGCGGTGATGGGCCTGGCGTTCGTGCCTCTCCTGCTGGCCACCGCCGTGCCCGTACCGGAATCCGGCGCGGGGCTGTGGCTGCTCGCGGCGGTTCCGCCGACGCTGGCCGCTCTGCTGCTGGCCGTGGGCACGATGATCGCCTACCCCTTCGAGATGGACACCATCGTCCGCCTCTCCGGCGACCGCTTGGTGGCTACTCACTACGGGCTGTACAACACCATCTGCGGTATCGGCATCACTCTCGGAAACCTGCTCACCGGCGCCGCGCTGGACGCCGCCCGCGCGGCGGGCATGCCCGCGCTGCCGTGGATCTCCCTGTTCGCCCTCGGCCTCGCCTGCGCGGCGGCCCTGTACGGCCTGCACCGCACCGGCCGGCTGGCGTCGCCCGTTGTGGAGCGCCGCCCCGCGACCGTCTGACCGTCCGGTCCGTGAACCCAGGGGCGGGCGCCGTGCGGCGCCCGCCCCTGCCGGGCCGTGCCACCATCCAGGAGCGATCGATGCCCACCCCTTCCGTGCCCACTCCGGAGCCGACGCCTCTGCGGCTCCGGCCGTTCCGGGCCGTGCGCTACGACCAGAACCGCGTCGGCGAACTGTCCGCCCTCCTGGCTCCGCCCCACGACGACCTCGATCCCGCGCGGATACGCGAACTCCGCGGCCTGCCCCACCACATCACCCGCCTGCTGTACACGCGCGATCCGCGGACCGCCGCCCGGGAACTGCGGCGCTGGCTGCAACGCGGCGTACTCCGGCGCGATGAACAACCAGCCCTCTACGTCTACCAACAACGACGAGGCGCCAGAATCCTGCAGCGCGGCCTGATCGGCGAGCTCCAGCTGCCCTCGCACGGCACCGGGCGCGCCGACCAGGTGCTGCCCCACGAGGACGTCTCTCCCGCCGTGGTAGGGCAACGCGCCGCCCATATGGCAGACCTGCGAGCCCAGCTGGAACCGCTGTTGCTGACCTACCAGGGCACGGCATCGACGGCCACCCAGGTCATGGACCACATCACCCGCCGTCCGCCGGTGGCCATCGCCCGTATCGCAGAGATCACCCACACTCTGTGGTCCTGCAGCGACGAAGACACACTCCCACTCATCACAAGCGGCCTGTCCGGCACACCGGCCCTCATCGCCGACGGCCACCACCGCTACGCCGCCTGCCTGGGCCTGGGTGGCGAGTCCGACTCACCCTGGAGCAGCAGTCTCGCTCTACTGGTCGACTCCACCGCCCACCCCTTGCGGCTCGCCGCGATCCACCGTGTGATGCCGGGCCTGGAACCGGAGAAAGCGGCCGCGACGGCGGCCGAGGTTGCCCGGGTACGGCCGCTTCCCGACGGACCCCGGCCGCCCGACCAGGGCGAACTGGTCCTCGTCGGCGCCGGACGGGCGTGGACGATCACCGATCCCGACCCCCGGGCGCTGCGGGAAGCCCTGACCGGACGGCCCAAGGAGTGGACGGCGCTTCCCACGGCCGTCAGTGACCACCTGCTGACGGCCGCCTGGTCGGTGCCCGACCTGCCCGGTGCCGTGCGGTACCTCCACGACGCCCGCCAGGCCGCCGATGTCGTGGCCTCGCCGGGCAGCGGATCCGCGCTCCTCCTGCCCGCCCTGACCGAGGACAGAGTCAGGCAGCTGGCCGAGGCCGGGGTGCTGCTGCCCCGCAAATCCACGTCATTCGGGCCCAAGCCGGCAGCCGGTCTCGCGCTTCGCGTTCTCGGACTGCCGTGACCGAGCGCCGGCGCGGACGGCGGATCTCAGCGCCGTGCACTCCGGCCTTGGAGAACAACGAAACAGCCGCTGTCGACGAGACCGAATGCCGAAGGGAGGGTGCCCGGCCATGGCCGGGCACCCTCCCTTACCGTCGTGCGGAAGCCGCACCCGTACACATCCGTCCGCCCCGGCCTGCTCGGGGTCACCGCATCGACACCACCGGGCTCGACCCCACAGGGGGATCGAGCCGGCGCTGTCCAGGTCAGATGCCGATGGTGTATCCGGCAGACCAAGACTGCATCTGGCTGATCAGGTAGCTCCAGATACCCGTGACCATGAGCAGGCCCATGGTGATCATCATGATGCCGCCGGTGCGCATCACCCATTGATAGTGGGCTTTGACCCAGGCGAAGACACCCAGAGCCTTGCGGAAGGCGAGACCGGCGACGAGGAAGGGCAGCCCCAGCCCCAGACAGTAGGCGACGGTAAGGAAGGCGCCGCGTGCGGCACTGGCCTCACTGAAGGCAAGGGCCTGGACAGCGGCGAGGGTGGGGCCGATACAGGGGGTCCAACCCAGGCCGAAGAGCACGCCGAGCAGCGGGGCGCCGGCCAGACCGGCGGCCGGGCGGCGGTGCAGGCGCCATTCGCGGCGCATCCCGGGCAGCTTGCCCATGAAGGACAGGCCCATGACGATGGTCAGCACACCCAGAGCGCGTGTGAGGGGCTCTTGGTAGGCGAGCAGAGTGTTGCCGGCGTATCCGAAGGCGGCGCCGAAGGAGGTGAACACGGCAGTGAAGCCGAGGAGGAAGAGCACGGTGCCGACCAGGACACGGCCGCGGCGGGCATCGGCGAGGTCGGCGCCGCTGACACCGGTGACGTAGGACAGGTAGCCGGGCACCAACGGCAGTACACAAGGGGAGAAGAAGGACACCGCTCCGGCGAGGGCGGCGATCGGCAGGGCCAGCAGCACCGAGCCGCTCAGCACGGTGGCTTCCAGTCCGGCAGCCAGCAGCATCGCTTCAGCCCTCCGCCAGGAGCGGCTCGATCATCGAGCGCAGTTCGTCTTCGGAGACGGCTTTGATCGCACGGGCGGCGATGCGGCCGGCGCGGTCGATGACGATGGTGCTGGGGATGGCGGAGGGCGAAATGGTGCCCTCGAACTTCAGCAGTTGCCGCCCGACCGGGTCCCACAGGCTGGGGTAGGTGATGCCGTAGGTCTCCTCGAAGGCAAGCGCGTTGGACTGGGTGGCGTCGCGGGTGTTGATTCCCAGGAAGACCACGCCGTGTTGGCGGGTGTCCTGGTGGACCTTCTTCAGGTGTGGAGCCTCGGCCCGGCACGGGGCGCACCACGATCCCCACACATTGATCACCACGATCTTGCCGCGGTAGTCGGCCAATGCGACGGACTGGCCGGTCAGAGTCTCGCCGCGTACATCGGGGGCGGGTTTGCGGTCGGAGGCTGGGATGCGCAGCAGCCGCTGGTCATCGGCCGGCTGCTGGGGGGCGTCATCGGATGCGGAACAGGCTGAGACGGCTGCGACCACGGCGGGCAGGGCAAGCAGGGCGGTGCGCCGCGTTATGCCACGGCAGTGCGGGGCGGGGAGCTGGGGCATGGCACGTACCTTAAATGGTGTAGTTGAGGCTGATAGAAGGGGGTTCGGGGGGTACAGGAGGTTGGCTCGGTACATCCAGGGGTGCTCAGGGGCCGGCGCGGTGATGACCGGATACCGGGAAGCGGGCACCACTGCGCGGTAACCGGCCAACGCCCGCACCGCGCCGCGCAGCCTGGCAGGTGGGCGCAGGCAAGACAGGAGAACGCGCTGCTCCAGCCAGTGGGTGCCGAAGCTTCCCCCGGCGCCGGTGGCAACGGGACGCCAGGGCCGGAAGCTGTCGCTCATCGGATGGCGACCGGCACACCGCGCTGCGGCAGCCTTCTAGATCCGCAGGACGACAGACCGCGCAACTCCTGTCACCTGCGTCCCTCGCGGATAGAGACGCGGGTCGAACGTCCACACCCACCGACGGGTCACAGGCCCCAGTACTCCGACGCTGCGCCCGCGCAGCCAACGGTTCCCGGCCAGTAGCAGCGCGCCGCAGCAGATCACGGCCGCACACACATCAAGTCCCGCCGTACCGGTGTCGGAGTTCTCGGCGGCCGCCACGGGCGTGGACGGAACTTCGCTTTCCGGGGCGGTCTGCTCCAAGCCGGTGGGGCGCATGTGGGTTGATGGCTCACCTGCACCACCGACCGGGGTATCCACATGAGCGAGCAGGTGCACCCCGCCGAGAGCGAGGATCAGCAGCAGGAGCAGCCGCGCGACCGCGCTTCGCCTCGCTCCGGCTTTGTTGTCCATGCGCTCCGTCGTCCCCTCGTGGGCGTCGGTGTGACGCCTCCACAATCGGCGCGGCCCACTGGAGTACCGATCGAACGCCGGGCCGTGTGGTGCCGGATCGGTGGCCGATCCCCTAACACGGGAAGAGGCCACACCTCCGAATACTATGCTCCTTAGGTATCGACGGCCGGAGGTGGCCGCAGGTGCAGGAGGCCGGCGTGTTCGAACCGGTGGTCACGGGCGCGACCGGTAAGGACGCCGAGCCGCACGCCGCCCCGGAGGTCGGTGCAGCGGGACCGGACTGTGCGGCCGCAGTCGGCGTCGCGGCTGTGCCCAACGCGCGAGCCGGCTTCGGCCAGATACGAGGCTGCCGATGAGAGTCGGGTGCCCGGCCGGAAACACACAGGCCCTCCGCCGTGGCGCGGCGCGGCCCGCCCAGGGGTTGTTGCTCCTCCTGATGATCCTGGTCACCGGCATCACCGTCTGCGGTGCCGGTAGGCCTGTAGCCGGGGCGTCGGACTCCTTTCGGGGGTGCTGATCACCCGGCCGTGTCGGTGCGGGCCATGACGGCCGGGACGCAGTGCGGATACCTCAATTCCGCCAGGGGCGTGAACGAGGCGTGTGAGGAGGACCGGCGCGCGACGCCCCCGATCCCGGCCGCTCAGGTGTGCTGTGCCGATCCGGGGGAGCACGGCGGATACGGTGTGACCGCGCCCGTCGTCCCATCCCTCGAGCCGGAGCAGACGTGATCGGGTATCCCGGAGGGAGCCCCACCGAGCTGTTCACGGCCTTCTGGGGGCAGCGCGCGTCCCCGACCTGTCCGTGCTGCAAACGCTGCGTCACTCCCCCCGTCACACTGACGGCCTGGGGGCGCCAGCTGAACGTGAAGAAGGCATCAGACCCGGAGGTGTCCAAGTTCCTGGAGTACGTCCAAGGCGAGCAGGCTCCCGAGCCGGGCGCCGCGTGCACGGGCGGAAAGGCCGCCTGAGCCGGAAAGTCGAGCCCGGGGGCTGGCGCCTGCCGCGTTCCCGCACAACCTACAACTAAGCTGCTTAGGGGAAGGTGTTAGCCTGGTGAGGCAACTCGGGAGTCGAGTGCCCCGGGCGCGCCCAGCGCATCAGGAAGGCGGGGCCGCTCGGCTCGAGGTGCGGCAGGGGCGGGCCGGGACCGGCGATGGAACGGCTCCCGGCCCGCGTCCCAGCGCGCCGGACTTGCTTTCTCCTGGCGTCGCGGACGGTCGCGCGGCGTTGTGGTGGCGTTCTGAACCGTCACGGGACGCGCGCCGTAATCTCAAGCAGCTTAGTACGATGGTACCGGTCGAGGCCCGGCCGTCCAGGTGTGCTCGATTTCCCCTGGGGACGCCGGGGCCACGGAGGTTGCGGATGACAGGCGACAGGCGACTGCGCGCGGGCGGTGCCCTCGGGTACTGCCTGCTGGTCGTCATGCTCGCCCTGGGCGTGGCCACCATGCACACGGTGGGTCACCCGGCGGATTCGTCGATCCCCCATGCGAACGGTGCGGCGCACGTCGTCGCCGCTCCCGCGGAAGGCGGCACCGCAACCGGGCACGGGACCGCCCAGAGCGCCGCCGAACCCTTCGCGGTGATCGCGCCAGGCGCCGGAGCGTCGGGCACCTCACCGTCGGCGGACGAGCCACTGGCGGGCATGGGCCTGATGTCGGTCTGCACGGCTGTGCTCAGCACCTGGTTGCTCATCGCCCTGCTGCATGCCGCAGCGGCCCGCCGGCCCGGTTGGCCGGTCCGTGGTCCGGTGCGGGTTCGTGGTCCGGCACGTCCCGGTGCTCCGCCGCGCGGACCCACTCTCGCCCGGTTGTCAGTTCTGCGGATATAGGCCGAACCGACACGCGGACACGTTCGGCGCTGCCCGCGTACCCGGTGACACCCCCAGATCCACAGACGGAACTGACCACAAGAGGTTTTCGCACACATGACCGCCTACAAGCACGCCCCGAACCGCTCGCTCCGCCGTCGTCTCGCGCTCGTGAGCGCCGTCACGGCGGGCGGGCTGCTGCTCGCCGCATGCGGAGGGAACGCCACGGAAGGCATGGACCACGGCAGCGGCGGCTCCGCGTCGGCCACCCAGAACGCCGGTAACCACCCGGCGCCGGGCGCGTTCAACGACGCGGACGTGTCGTTCGCACAGATGATGATCCCACACCACGAGCAGGCCCTGGAGATGGCCAAGCTCGCCGATGGGCGGGCCTCCGACGCGGAGATCAAGAGCCTGGCCGCCGATATCGAAAAGGCCCAGGATCCCGAGATCCGGAAGATGAGGTCCTGGCTCAAGGCATGGGGTAAGCCGGAGTCGGCCGAGGGGAGCATGCCGGGAATGGATCACGGATCCGGCGGTATGGACGGCTCGGAGATGTCCGGGATGATGTCCGGCGAGGACATGGACAAGCTCAGGGGCGCCAAGGGCACGGAGTTCGACCGCATGTTTGCGCAGATGATGATCGAGCATCACAAGGGCGCGATCGCCATGGCGGAGGACGAGCAGAAGAACGGCCGCAACACCACCGCCAAGGAACTGGCCGCCGACGTCATCGAGAGCCAGTCGGCCGAGGTCGAGAAGTTCCAGAAGATCCTCGACCGCCTCTGACCCGCCCCGCGGGCGTTGCCGCGTCGCCCGCGGCGACGCCCGCTTTCCGCCGCCCGCCGACGGCACCGCGTACCGCCGGCGGGCGGTTCTTCGAAATCCGTGAGGAAACACATGAGAAAGCAGCACCTGGCCACCGCCATCGTCGTGGCGGCCCTCGCTCCGGCCCTGGCAGCCTGTTCCGGCGACGACTCGGACGGTGACCAGTCGGCGACGTCTCCGACGGCGGTCAGCCACATCCACGGCCTCGGTGCCGACCCCGCCGACGGCCGCTTGTACGTGGCCACCCACGAGGGCGTATTCACGCCCGACAAGGAGGGCAGGCCGCAGTTGGTCGGCAACAGCCGGGACGACTACATGGGCTTCACGGTGGCCGGAGCGAAGACGTTCCTGGCCAGTGGCCACCCCGCTCCCGGAAGCGACGGTCCCGGAAACCGGGGCCTGCTCGAGAGCACCGACGCCGGAGAGACCTGGAAGGTCAAGTCCCTTGCGGGCGAGGCCGACTTCCATGCCCTCGACCGCGTGGACGGCACCATCTACGGCTACGACAGCACCAACGGCAAGGTGCGCGTCAGCAAGGACGGCGTGACGTGGAAGGACCGCGCGACGCTGCCCGCCCTGGACATTGCCGTCAACCCCGATGACCCCGACACGGTGCTGGCCACCACCGCCCAGGGCGTCGCGAAGAGCACCGACGGTGCCAGGACCTTCGCCCCCGGTGCCGAGCCGGTGCTTGCCTACGTCTCCTGGGGCGCGCCGGAGGCGTTGTACGGCCTCGACGCCTCCGGGGGGCTCCACCGCAGCACGGACGCCGGAGCCACCTGGAAGAAGACGGGTACCGTGCCCGGGGGACAGCCGCAGGCGCTGACCGCCGACGCGAAGCGCGTGCTGGCGGCCACGCAGGACGGCGTCTACGAATCCAAGGACGGCGGCAGGACGTTCACCAAGCGCATGGCCGTCGAGTCGACCGGCGGTCACTGACCCCAGGAACCCCCGTCGGCTCGACGACCGTGTGACGACCACCTCACGGCGAGATGCGCCGGTGTGGGAAAGCGCAGGTCGGGAAGGTCCCGTGGGAACCGGGCCGGTGACCTGGCCCGTTCGCCGGGGCGCGAGGGCTTTGCCCTCCGGTGCCCCGGCGAACGGGTACGGAACAGCACCCCGTCGGCTCCAGCAGACCCGGTGGCGTCTCCGGCCAGGCCCCAGGCATCGGCGATCGTGCGCTCCTCGACGAGCGCACCCGCCGTACCAGGATGCGCTGCGCCAGGTGTCCACCCGGTCGGTGACCCGCCCGCCCGGAGTGACGATGGCGCTGACCCCCCTGGTGGACGCCAGTGCGACCTCGCGCAGCCTCGCCATGGCGAGTTGCTGCTCGGATTGGCGCGCCTGCACACCGCGCTCGTAGGTGGCGTTGTTGGTCTGCACGATCAGCAAATTCGCACCCGCCCGTACGGTGTCCCGTACCCGGCCGTCGTACGCGACCTCGTCGTAGACAACATCACCGAGCCGTGCCCGCCCGGCCCGCAAGGGCTCCGCCGAGATACCCGGGCGAAGTCGCGGGGATCAGCCGGAGGGAACCGAGGCCGCCGAGCAGACCGCGGGCGGGTATGCATTCCCCGAAGGAAACCAGTTGCCGCTTGGCGTAGAAGCCCGCCGGGCCCCTGTCGGGGAGCCGTGGTTGGCCTGCGTTGTACGACGTGCCGTCCGGCCCTCGCAGGATCGTGCCGACGAGGGCCGGACGTTCCAGATCCTGTACCGACCGTGAGACCAGCACCCCAAGCGAGGGACCACGGGTCGGATCGCTGTCGAGTGCGTTCCCCGGCCACGGCACCACGTCGAAACGCTCGATCTTGCCCCGGCGTACGGCCTCCGCCGGCTTCGCCGTCTCCCTGGCGTGGTTCTCGGCGACTCCCCGGACCCGGGCCTGCTCGGCCAGAGAGCGGGTCCGGGGTACGTTCCCCTGGACGACCGCCACGACAGCGCTCCTCCGGGCCGCCAAAGCGGTGCCAGAGAGGGCCAGGGGACGGTGACCACGAAGGTGCCGCCGACAGCGGCGACGACCAGTTTGACGCGGAATTCCCGCACGCGCTTTCACTGCGGCGTACAGCCCAAGCGTTCCCAGGAGCGCTGTGACGAAGGTGAGCAGTGGCGCTCCGCCCACCGCCACCCATACGGCGTACGGCGCGTCCGCCTGACTGAACGCGAGCCGGCCATGGGAGGACGGACTCTCCTCAGGCCACAACAGGGTGGTGCCACTCGGTACAAGCGTGAATGCGGGATGATCTCGCCACCGGCCCGGCCAGCGGCGACTGTACATCGTAGACCACTAAGAAGCTTCGTTAGTGTGTGGGATTCGCCGCACGCGAGCGGGAAAAGAGTGCGTTTTGACTGGTGGGAACCATGATGGTTCAACCAGCATTTACTAAGTAACTTAGTTCTCATCTTGTGGAGAGCGACGTGCAAGACAACTCACACGGGCGCTCGGCGCCCATGGTGCCGCGGCCCGGACGGAGGCGGCTGGCACCCGCCGCGCTCGCCGTTGCCGCGCTGGCGACTCTGACCGCCTGCTCCCAGACGGCATCCGGCTCGACGGAATCGAAGCGGCAGGACGGCTCCGCACCCTCGCGGTCCGAGACGCAGCCGGAAAAGAAGCCGGATGGCATCACGGTCTCGCCGCTCGCCGGCGGCAAGAACGTCATACCCGGCGAGCCGGTCACCGTGGAGGCCGAGGGTGGAAAGCTGGAGTCGGTCTCGCTCACGGCCCAAGACGGCGAGTCCGTCGATGGCCGACTGTCCGCCGACGGCACCTCCTGGATCTCCGCCCACCCCACCGAGTACGGCACCACGTACACCCTCGTAGCCCGGTACACCGACACCGAGGGCAAGGCGAAGACCAGTGAACGTGCCTTCACCACGTTGGACAAGGACAAGGTCTTCGTCGGCACCTACAACGTCGACGAGGGCTCGACGGTGGGAGTGGCCCTACCGGTGTCGGTCGTCTTCAACAAGCCGGTCCACGACAAGGCGGCGGTCGAACGCAGGTTGAGCGTCACCTCGTCTCCTGCCGTCGAGGGGTCCTGGAGCTGGATGAAGGACCGTGACGGCAAGGACCGAGTGGACTACCGACCCGAGGAGTACTGGAAGCCCGGGACCAAGGTGAAGTTCCGGATGGACCTGGTCGGGATGGAGAACGGCGGCCTGAGCGGCACGCAGAAGCGTGAGATCGGCTTCACCGTCGGCAAGTCCGTGGTGAGCACCGTGGACGTCGTCAAGAAGACGATGACCATTGCCAAGAACGGCAAGGTCCTCAGGACGCTGAAGGTTTCCACCGGCAAGAAGACCTTTGAGACCTGGAACGGCACCATGGTGGTGTTGAGTAAGGTCCCCAGCATCCGGATGAACTCGGCGACCGTGGGCATCTTCGGCCCTGAGGCCTACGACATGAAATCGGTCAAGTGGGACGTCCAGCTCACTCCCTCGGGGACGTACGCCCATGCCGCACCCTGGAACGAGGGCAAGTTCGGACGCGTCAACGCCAGCCACGGCTGCATCGGCATGAGCACTGCGGACGCCAAGTGGTTCTACGACCGTGTCGACTACGGCGACCCGGTGACCGTCGTCAACTCCAAGGACACCGTGGCTGTCAACAACGGCTACGGCGCCTGGAACGTCGACTGGCAGACCTGGAAGAAGGGAAGCGCGCTGGACTGACATCTGCGGCCTGGTGGCCGCAGGGCCGGACCAGGTGACTGGTGGCGAAGGCGATTGCGTCGGCGGGCACCGCCTCAGCGGTGTCCGGACATCTGGGATGCCCGCACACCGTTCGCGAGCCGAGGCGTCCCTCCCGCACGGAGCAGAGGACTTGGCTGTCGCTCAGCACATCGGCCGGGCGAGGGACCGCTCCTGGTCTCAGTACTTCTTGTTGTCCTTCTTGTTGTCCTTCTTATTCTTCTTGTTGTCCTTCTTGTCGTGCCTGTTGTCCTTCTTGTCCTTCCTGTCGTGCTTGTTGTCCTTCTTCTTGTCGTCTTTCTTGTCGTGACCGTGGTGACCGTAGTCGGAGGAGCTGGCCGGTGCCGAAGTGGTGGCCGCTCCGGCGGTGCCGGTGCCGGTGAAGATCAGGGCGACGGCCGCGGCGGAGGCGGCGATCAGGCGGCCGATCCTGGAGGTGGTGGCGCGCATGGTGCTTCCCTTCCGGAAGGCGGGTTGACAGATGGCGGACCGAACGGTCCCGGCCCGTGCGCACCGGAGCCTGTCCGGGGTCCCGGTGCGTGGAAGGATGGTGTTCTGCGGCCGATGGCCGGACCTGCTGTCCGCGGCGCCGCGCGGCGATCGGTGTTTTCGCCTGGTTGCGGACGAGCGGGCCGTGGATCTCGGGTCCGCTCCTGGAGCGCCGTGACCTCCGTGGTCCGTATCGGCTGCGACGGGCCCGCGGGGCTGTCTGCCCGTCAGGGAGCCGTGCACTGCGGATTTTGGCCGGCGGCCGGGACGGAGATATCAGTCGGATTCGTCGGTCGCTAAGGGTGAACTTCGGATGTCTTGCGACACTCTGCGACCCTAGGCACGGTCCCACAAGAGAGTCAACAAATACGGCTGAAACATTTCAAAAAGGACAAGGCTGGGCATTCTTTGGTGTCGGCCGTGTCAGAACCCGGCACGGCGCCGGGCGGGGCGCACGGCACGGCGACCGGGGCGCCTCCGTCCGACCGGACAGGGACGCCACGGCGTGCGTGCGGCGGCCGTCAGTCAGCAGTGTCCGGGCGTCTGGGGTGCCCGGACACCGTGGGACGGTGCCGTGCCGTTGTCGCCCAGCGACCCGTCCAGGCAGGCGTCGGTCCGGCTGTCGGGGTGGGCGTGGTCGTAGGCGATGGCGGTGGAGATGGCGAGGACGGCCACGCGGTTGTCCGACTGGACAAGCGACACTCGCACCGGAGCGTCCGGCCCGGACGTCAACACGTACTCGTGGAGATCGGAGGGCTCGCTGCCGTGTGACGGTGTCTTCTGTGTGGCTCTCGTCTTGTGCCAGCCGCAGTTCCGCAGCCGTGAGCTGAGGGTCGACGTGGCTCCGGAAGCCTCGGACGGGCCGGGAAAGGCCGCGATGCGGTGCTGTGCGGTGGCCCGGTTACGTCCGGAGTAGGTACGGGCGATCACGTCCGTGGTGCCGAGGTCCTCGAACCACCGGACACGGCACTGACCGTGTCCGGAGTCGGGAAGCGGGGTGTCCGGGGTGCGGTCCGTGGCCACCGTCCGCCAGTGGTAGGTCGTGTTCCATGGCAGGGCGGAGGGTGCCAGGAGGGACTCGGGGGTGAGCCGGCCGTCTGGCTCCGGTGGGGGCAGCAGGGAGGCCGCGGACACCAGTTCCCGCTCCGGCGCGATCGTCTGTGGCGAATGACCGCCTTGTGTGTGCGGCAGGGCGCCCCATACCAGGCTGGCGGCCAGTGCGGCGCCGCCCGCCAGCGCCACGGCTCCGGTCCGCCGCCGGCTCCGGCGGTTGCGGGCACGTCGACGCACGGCTTCCGGTCCGGTGCTCAGCACGACCAGTCGTTCGGCCTCGTCGGTGAAGTCGCGTAGTGCGGCACCGAGCCCCGCCTCGCCTGGTGCACCGAGCCGTGTGTCCGTGGACTTCCTGGAGTCGGGAATCTCAGTCACGTGCGGGCACCCCCTTCGACCGGGACCTTTGTGTGTGCCCGGGAGAGTATCGGGTCGTCGGCTTCGGCGGCAGCACGGTGTCGGCTTCCTCGAGATGGTGGCTGAGCGCTCTGCGGGCCCGGACCAGGCGGGTGCGGACGGCTGCCCGGGTCGATCCGGTCTCCCGAGCCACCTCCTCCACCGGCAGGTCCAGCAGATGGTGCAGTACGACGACGCGGCGCTGCTCCGGTTTGAGTTTGCGCAGAGCGGTGACCAAGGCCACGTGGTCCGGTGCCAGCCCGGGCAGGTCGGCGGGTGGGCCGTGGCGGAAGTGGGCGCGGAGGCGGTTGCGCGATTTGCGCCAAGTGCTGACCGCCAACCGCATGGCCACTGTGCGAATCCAGGGAGTCGGGTCCCCAGTGGCCACGAGCCGGTCCCAGCGCGGCCACGCCCGCGCGAACGCCTCCTGCACCGCATCCTCGGCCTCGGTCATGTCACCCGTCACGGCGTAGACGATCGCCACCAGTCGCCGCGCGTGGGCCGCGTAGAAATCGTCGAAGGCACGGGTCCGCTCGGAATCGTTCACGGCCGTGGCTTCCCGACGGTGCGGTGGCGGCCGCGCGGGCCGAAACGGCGCAGCAAAGGTGCCGCGATGGTCCCGACCTCGGCGATGCGCAGCGGGCGTGTGAGGAGGAGCAGGGACGCCGTGATGGCCGTGCCGCCGAGCAGCAGTCCGGTCAGATCGCTTCCTGGCCCGGTGCCGAGCCAGGAGGTGATCCAGGCGGCGACCTCGTATGCGGCGAGGGCTCCCGGCAGGCAGGCTGCAGCCAGTTTGAGATGGGTCAGCGTCACGCGGCCGGCATCGATCCCATGCTCGGCTCCTGCCTGCCTCAGCCGCCGGTTGAGCACGTACGCCGTGCACAGCAGACCGGTCGTGCAGGCGATGGCGTACGCACCGGCCATGCCGGCCACCGCCCAGCGGGCCGGGAGTACCGCGTAGGCTCCTGCCGACAACCCGGCGTTGGCGCCGGCGATCACCAGGGTCAGGAGAAACGGAGTGCGGGTGTCGCCGAGTGCGTAGAACCCACGCGACAGCACGTACTGGGCGGAGAACGCCAGCAACCCGGGCGCGAACGCCATGAGCGCCCAGGCGATCGCCCGGGTGTCCTCCTCGGTGGCCTGTGCGTACTGGTAGGCGACACCGGTCAGCTGTGGGGCCAGGACGAGGAAGGCGATCGCGGCGGGAACGATCACGGCGGCGGAGGTACGCAGCCCGCGGGAGAGGTCCTGCCCGATCCGTTCGTGAGCACCGTCGGCGGCGGCCCGACTCATGCGCGGCAGCAGTGCGGTGACCAGGGAGACGGTGATGATGCCCTGCGGCACCACCCACAGCTGATAGGCACTGCTGTAGGCGGTGTAGCCGACACCGGCCGTGATCCCCTCGGCGTCCGCCCGGACTCCCGCCGCAGTGGACAGCCGGGTCACCACCCAGTACGCGATCTGGTTGGCGAGCACCAGCAGCAGGGTCCACACCGCGGCGCGCAGTGGGCGGGCCAGACCTGAGCCACGCCAGTCGAACCGGGGTCTCCAGCGGAATCCTGCGGCGCGCAGGGAGGGAAGCAACGCCAGCGCCTGCACGGCGATGCCCGCGGTGCTGCCCGCCCCCAGGAGCACCATCTGGCCGTCGGAGACCTGCCCCGCGGAGACGGCATCCCCGGCAACGACGAGATACAGCCCGAAGACGGCGATGACGACGACGTTGTTCAGCACGGGAGTCCACATCATCGCTCCGAAGCGGTCACGGGAGTTCAGCACCTGCCCCAACAAGGTGAACACGCCGTAGAAGAGGATCTGCGGCAAGCAGAAACGGGCCAGGGCCACGGTCAGATCCCGCTGGGCGCCGGTGTAGTCGGCGTACGCGTCCACGATCCAGGGAGCGACGAGCACGGCGGCCGCCGTGATGAGCGACAGGACCAGGAGGCAGGCGGTCAGCAGCCGGTCGGTGTAGGCCGTTCCGCCGTCCTGGTGCTCCTTGGCCGCGCGGACGAGTTCGGGGACGAAGACCGAGTTGAGGGCACCCCCGATCAACAGGATGTAGATGATGTTCGGCACGGTGTTGGCGACGTTGTACGCGTCGCCGAGCAGAGCGGTGCCGAGCGCGGCGACCACGACCGCACCGCGGACGAAGCCGGTGAGCCGCGAGGCCAAGGAGCCGAGCGCCATCACCGCCCCGCCGCGTATTGCCGTCGGCTGCCGACCGTCTGCCGCTTCCCGGTCCTCAACGGGCGACTCCTCGCCGGTCTCCACTGCCATGGCCGCTGCTGTGTCCTTTCGCCGTGTCCGCGCGGGCGCGCGGTGCCGGAACCTCTCTGTCACCGGGCCGCGGGCCCGTGCGTGAGGAGGACAGGCGGGAGAACTCCGCTGCCCTCCGGGAGGAGGGCCTTGATCACTTCGAGGAGGCCACTGCTGTGACTGTCACGGTGCAGACGTCCAATCCCCGCCGAGCGCGCGGAGTGCAGGTGGTGACGCGTGAGCGGCACGCCGCGTATGTCCGCGAGCACGGCGCCGGGGAAGGTGCCGGGCAGGTCAGCTTTCTCCAGTCCCCCTCCTGGGCTGAGGTGAAGGAGGGGTGGAAGTCCGAGAGCCTGGGCTGGGTGAACGGCGAGGGACGACTGGTGGGGACCGCGCTGGTGCTGTACCGGCAGCTTCCCGGCATACGCCGGTGCTTCGCATACATCCCCGAGGGACCGGTGATGGACTGGGCCGCGCCCGGATCGGGTGAAAGGCTCACCGCACTGCTGGACCACCTGCGGGCCGCCGGCGCCTTCGCCGTGCGCATGGGACCGCCCCTGGCGTACCGCAGGTGGTCCGCCGGGACACTGAAGAGCGCGGTGGGGCCGGGCCGGCGGCTGGGCGACGTACTGCCCGACCTGGTGGACCCGCTGGGCGCCGCGGTCGCCGACCGGCTGCGGGAAGCCGGCTGGCGACGCTGCGGCGAGGAGAGCCAGAGCGGCGGGGATGCGCAGCCACGGTACCTCTTCGAGGTACCTCTGGGCGGCCGGAGCCTGGACGATGTGTGGGCGGGGCTGAATCAGGAATGGCGGCGCAACGTCAAAAAGGCTTCCAGATCGCAAGTCGAGACGTTCGTGGGCGACGCCAACTGCCTGCCGGATTTCTACAACCTGCTGCGGCTGACGGAGCAGCGTGACGGCTTCCGCCTGGGGCGCTCGCTGGAGTACTTCCAGCGGCAGTACCGCGCGCTCAACGGAGAGGAGCACGGCCGGATGCGGTTGTACCTGGCCCGGTGCGAGGGCGAGGTGCTGGCGGCGCACACGCTGGTCACCCTGGGCCGACGGGCTTGGTACCTGACCGGTGCCTCCGCAGACCACCGGCGCGAGGTACGTCCGAGCAACGCACTCCAGTGGCGGATGATCCGTGACGCCCATGCTGCGGGTGTCACGGTGTACGACATGCGCGGGGTGCCGGACACGCTGGATCCACAGCAGCGGGGGTTTGGCCTGATGCGTTGGAAGCTCGGCACCGGAGGTCAGGTGGTCGAGACACTGGGTGAGTGGGAGCTGTCGCTTCAAGGCCCGGTCAACAAGACCCTGCACCGGGCCATGCAGGCGTATCTGTCGCGGCGCTGAGCGGTGCGGCCCCTCTGGGAGGCCAGAGTATCGGGGGAATCCCATGGAAGCACCATAAACTAACCTCCTAAGTTGCTTAGTTGGAGGCGTCGGTTCCGTGGAAGCGCGAGTGCGGTTCGGCGCTGTGAAGGTGGGTGCACCGCGGCTCTGGCCGGCATCAGCGGCCGCTGATGCCGGCCAGAGCCGAACATGCTCTCGGTGGCGCCTGCCTCGGGTGCGATTCCGTCCGGGAGAGGGTGCCTACCCGATGCCCGTCATGCAGCCGACCAGCAGCGGAACCAGAGGCATAGCTCCTGCGGCGGCCGCCACGGAACCCCGGAATGCGATGTGCGGGCGCTGCTGTGGGGTGAGCAGCCGCCGCAGGCGGACCAGGGCGCTCGGACCGCCCACGGCGAAGGCGCCTGCGGGCGCCCCGCCCGCCACCATCTCGTACATCGCCGTGGCCAGCACCTGGCGCGGCTGACGACGCAGCGCCCGGTCGTCGGCGATCATCTCCAAGAGCATGGAGGTCTGCTCCCTGGAGTGCCAGGCCAGCGGCAGCCGCCGGAAGACCTTCGAGAATGCCTCGGCCGCGGCCAGTGCCAGATGGTGGCGGCCCGCAACGTGCGCGCGTTCGTGTTCGAGTACTGCGTCGAGCTGCTCGGCGGACAGCAGCCGTAGGGCACCCGCGCTGACGACGATGCGCGGGCTGTGCCCGGGAAGGCAGTAAGCGGCGGGCCGGTCGTGCTCGAGGACAGTGGCACGCAGCTGCGGCGAACGTCGGCCCACCACGTCCAGGACCGCCCGGTGGCGCGAGCGGACGCGCCGAGCCCGCAGCACTTCGAAGGCGAGGCACCCCAGGACGAGGAGCACCACCGATAGCGGCAGGGCGATGGCCAGGAAGTCGGCGATCGTGGGGTCGGGGGTGGCTGTGGTGGTGATCAGACCGCATGAGTGCAGCAGACCGACCAGTCCAGCGTGTACGTGCTCAACCGGAGTGGCGAGGTGGTAAGCAGCCAGTGCGACTGCCAGGGTGAACGACACGGACAGCCCGTGCCAGACGGACAGGGCCAGTACCGGTGCGCGATGCGACCAGGTGCCGCGCAGTATCAACTTCGGCGCGAGGAACCCGACCGCGGTGGCGTAGCCGAGCAGCGCGGGAGCCGCGTTCATGAGCGGTTCTGACGCCCAGTGGTGCGCAGGGCCTTGCGCAACGCACTGATCTCGTCGGAGTTCATCCGCTGGACAAAGTGGGTCAGTGCCACCGGGCGGTCCTCGCTGGCACCGAGAGCTTCCTCCATCAGGGCGGCCGAGTACTCCTCACGGCTGCGGACCGGAGTGTAGACCCAGGCGCGGCCCTGCTTTCCGCGCAGCAGCCAACCCTTGTTGTACAGGATGTTCGTCACCGTCATCACGGTGTTGTAGGCGAGTGGCCGCTCCTTGTTGATGTCGTCGACGATCTCCCGCACCGTCGCCGGGCGCTTCCATCGCCACAGGCGGTCCATGATCTCAGCCTCGAGCTCCCCCAACCGCCGCATGGTCACTCCTTCTCCGCTGTGAAACGCAGCCCCATGGTAGAACGCCCCTTCGGCCGTCTGGTCTCCTCATTGCGATGGATCTTGCGGGGTGATGAACGGCCATGGCGCGCTTGGCTCGCTCATGGCGCATGCGGGGAAGAGGAAGTTGTCCGCAAGCGGAGGGTGTCTCGGGCGGTGTCGACGGCAGACAGGGCGAGGACCACTGTGTGCGGTAGGCCCCGCACAGTCCTCAGTCTCGGCCGTGTCCGCTGGATTCGAACTGGGCACCGGCATGGCCGTCAACTCTGTCCCGCCCGAGCGGGCTGCCGTACATCTGCGCCAAGCCCTCGCATCCCTGCCGCAGTCGTTCACGCAGCGACACCTGTCCAGGTGACTGAGTCGGCCCGGATGCCGCGTTTCCCTGTGTGCCGCACCTCGGGTTTTGTCGCCATGGGGATGGGTACCGAAAACGCTTCGCCTGGTACAAGTCGTTTTGCCAAGGAGGCGCGGCCAGTGTCCCACTCGGCGGATCTCCACGGTCACCACCGGCACGGTCCGGCCGCCGCGGACAAGGAGCGCAGCACGGCGGTGTTGGACGTGCGCGGCATGGTGCGGGCCTCGCAGCAGAGCACGGTCGCCGCCGCGCTGGGACGGCGTCCGGGGGTGCTGGAGGTCGAGGTCAACCCGGTCGCGCAGTCGGCCACGGTGGTCTTCGACCCGCGGCGCACCTCGCTGGCCGAGCTGCGCCGGTGGGTGACCGAGTGCGGCTACCACTGCGCGGGCCAGTCCGTGCCCGCCCACGTCTGCGACCCGATGGAGGAGCCCGACCCGGCCGACGAGCACGCCGGGCACGGGGGCCGTGGCACGGGGACGGCCGTGGCGCCCGGGCCGGCGGAACACGCCGGGCACGGTGCCGGGACGACCGAACCGCCCGAGCGCGTCGACCACGCACGGCATGAGCGGCACGCGGAGCGCGAGGGCCGCATCGGGCCGGAGGGGGAGCTCTCGCCGCACGAGGTGATGGGCCACGGCGGCCACGGCGGAATGTCGATGGCGGCGATGGTGGCCGACATGCGCAACCGCTTCCTGGTGGCGCTGGTCTTCTCCCTCCCCATCGTGGTCTGGTCGCCGATCGGCGAGGACGTGTTCGGCCTGCACGTGCCGGTGCCCTTCGGTCTGCGGCAGGACGTGTGGGCGCTGCTGCTGAGCCTGCCGGTGATCCTCTACTCCTGCACGGTCTTCTTCGACGGCGCGGTGCGGGCCCTGCGCAACCGCACCCTGGACATGATGGTGCTGGTCGCGGTCGCCATCGGCGCCGGCTGGCTGTACTCCCTGGTCATCACCCTCACCGGGGGCGGAGAGGTCTTCTACGAGGCGGCCACCGTACTGGCCACCTTCGTGCTGCTCGGCCACTGGGCGGAGATGCGCGCCCGCGGCGGCGCCAACGACGCGGTGCGCACCCTGCTGGACCTGGCCCCGCCCAAGGCGCTGGTCGTCCGCGGCGGGGAGCCGGTGGAGGTGCCCACCGCCGAGATCGCCGTCGGCGACCTGCTGCTGGTCCGCCCCGGCGCGAAGATCGCCGTCGACGGCGTGGTCGAGGAGGGCGAGAGCGAGGTCGACGAGTCGATGGTCACCGGCGAGAGCCTGCCGGTGCACAAGGCCCCCGGCTCGGAGGTGGTGGGCGCGACCATCAACACCCACGGCACGCTGCGGGTCCGCGCCACCAAGGTGGGCTCCGACACCGCGCTGGCGCAGATCGTCCAACTCGTCCAGCAGGCCCAGAACTCCAAGGCACCGGGCCAGCGGCTGGCCGACCGGGCGGCGTTCTGGCTGGTCCTGGTCGCCCTGGTCGGCGGCGCGGCGACGCTGGCGGTGTGGTGGCTGGTCGCCGACCGCTCCTTCGGCACCGCGATGCTGTTCGCCATCACCGTGGTGGTGATCACCTGCCCGGACGCGCTGGGCCTGGCCACCCCGACCGCGATCATGGTGGGCACCGGCCTGGGTGCCAAGCGGGGCGTGCTGTTCAAGAACGCCGCCGCCTTGGAGACCGCCGCGAGCGTCCAGACCGTGGTGATGGACAAGACCGGCACCCTCACCCGGGGCGAACCGGAGGTCACCGACGTGGTCACCGGCGAGGGCCGGCAGGAGGACGAACTGCTGCGGTTGGTCGCGGCGGTGGAGCACGAGTCCGAGCACCCGCTGGCCGAAGCCGTTGTCCGGCGTGCCCAGGCGGCCGGCGTGGCGGCGGCACGCGCCCGGCACTTCGAGAACGTCCCCGGCCACGGCGCGACGGCGGTCGTCGACGGGCACCGGGTCGCGGTCGGCAACCGCCGCCTGATGGAGCGGGAGGGCGTCGAGCTCGGCCCGCTGGCCGTGCGCCGGGACGAGTTGGCCGCCGGCGGCCGTACCGTCGTCATCGCCGCCGTCGACGGCCGGGCGGCGGGCCTGATCGGTCTCGCCGACGCGCCCCGCGAGACCGCGGCGAAGGCGGTGGCCGAACTGCGCTCCCTGGGCGTGGAGACCGTCATGCTCACCGGCGACAACCGGGCCACCGCCGAGCACATCGCGGGCCGGCTGGGCATCGACACCGTCATCGCCGAGGTCCTGCCCGGCGACAAGGCGGCCAGGATCGCCGAACTCCAGCGGGAGGGACGCACGGTGGCGATGGTCGGCGACGGTGTCAACGACGCCCCGGCCCTGGCCCGGGCCGACCTGGGCATCGCCATCGGCGCCGGCACCGATGTCGCCATCGAGACCGCCGACCTGGTCCTGGTGCGCTCCGACCCCCTGGACGTGCCCACCGCGCTGCGCATCGGCCGCGGAACGCTGCGCAAGATGCGGCAGAACCTCGGCTGGGCCATCGGCTACAACGCCGTCGCCCTGCCGATCGCCGCGGGCGTCTTCGAACCCGCCTTCGGCCTGGTCCTGCGGCCCGAGATCGCCGCCCTGTCGATGTCCGGCTCCAGCGTCATCGTGGCCGTCAACGCCCTCGCTCTCAAACGCCTCCGCCTACCCGAAGCGGCACCCTCGCCCGCCGAACCATCGCAGGTCCCGGCGGCCCGCGGTGCGGCGAAGAGCACCACTGGTCGCGGCGCCCGGTGATCTCAGGCCGCCTTGGGCACGCTGCCCCGGCCGACCGGGTGGGTCATGAGGGCCGATCGGGCGGATGGGCGGTCCGGAGGGGTTTGCAGGCGTAGCCATCGTGACAAGGGATCGCGCGGCTGCTCTCCGGCCGTGTTGCCCTCTCGCCACCCCGAAACAAGGAAGCTCATGAAGCCATCGATCGCCCGCCAGGGCGCCGTGGCCGCCCTGGCGGCCCTGGCCTTCACCCTCACTCCCGCGACTGTCGCCTGGAGCGCTCCGGCCGAGACCCCGGCCGCGGAGCAGAACAAGGCCGCTCACCTCCAGCCGCTGCCGACGTCCCCGGTGGCGTACGAGTTCGGCGAGACCCTGGCCAAGCTGAGCGGGAGAGAGCTGGAGGTCACCTTCCTCGCGGCGATCATCCCCCATCACCGCGATGCCGTCGAGATGGCCCGGCTCGAACTCGAACGGGGCGTCGACCCGCGCATCCGCGCCCACGCGGAGAACATGATCGCCAACCAGCGGCACCAGATCGAGCAGTTCACCCGCTGGCTGCAGGAGTGGTACGGCCTCACCCCGGAGCAGGCCTTGCGGGAGGCCCCGGAGGAGGCGCGCAAGGAGATCGCGGCCATGGAGGAGGAGTCGCGGCGCACGATGGCCGAGCTGCGCGAGGTCCCCGCAGGTAAGCGGTTCGACATCGAGTTCGTGCGGCGGATCATTCCCCACCACAACTCCGGGATCATCGAGTTCCTCGAGCCGCAGTCCCGGGCCGACCACGCCCACCTGAAGGTGGCGGCGACCACGGGCATCATCACCCAGGAGGCGCAGATCGCGGACTTCCGCACCTGGCTGTCCGAGCAGGACGGGTGACGCGCGAGCCGGAGACGGAGCAGAGGCGGTCCGGTGTCGGAGGATGCCGGACCGCCTCTGGCGTTCCTTGATGGTCGGCGCCCCGGGCGGCCGGCCGTCGTCTGGAGCGTGCCGGCCCGGTTCAGTGGGCGTCGCCCTGCATCGCCAGGCGCTGGGTGAAGGTCTTGCCGCCGTCTTCGGACTCGTAGACGCCGCCGGCGGTGGCGGCCAGGATGTGGTCGGAGTCGACCGCTGTCAGGGCCTGGGGCCGGCCGCCGGGCACGGTACCGGCCTTCTCCCAGCTTTCGCCGCCGTCGGTGCTGCGGTGCAGCACGCCGTCGAGGTCGATCCCGTACAGCTTGCCCCGCTCGGCCCAGGACAGGTACGCCAGGACGCGACCGGCTCCGTCGGTGAAGGTCTTACCGCCATCGGTGCTGCGGGCGACGCCGTGCTCCGTGGTGGCCAGGACGGTGTCGGGGTCCTCGGGGCTGACGGCGATGTCCAGGGCTGCCAGTTCGGCGCGGTCCTTCCAGGTCGTGCCGTCCTTGCTGACGCGCAGCAGTCCGCCTGTGCTGTCGTAGCCGTAGATGGTGCCGTGCGCGTGCTCCAGGGCGTGGAAGTCGGCCTCGCCGGCGAGGGAGAGGCTCCGCCAGGTCTTCCCGGCGTCGGTGCTCTTGATCAGCCCGCGGTTGGCGTGGTCGTCGCTGCCCTCGGCGGGGTGGCCGCTGCCGAGGAAGGTGTCGGCCCCGGTGATGGTGAAGCCCATGTAGTCGGCGGCGTCGCTCACACGCTCAAAGGAGCCGGCGTCGTCCACGGCGACGACGCCGTGGTGGGTGGCGACGTAGAGCCTGCCGTCGCCGGGATTGACGCCGAGCCCGTGGACGTGGCCGAACTCGGCGCCGGGCGCGGGGGAGTGCCCGGCGGAAGAGTCTTCGTTGCCGTTCGAGTCACCGGAGCAGCCGGTCAGGACGGCCACCATCAGGGCGGCCGCCGCGGCGGCCGTGGCACGGTAGCAAAGAGGCATCGGGAAGGTCCTTGCGTCGGCGTCGTGCGGTGTGCGGCCGGCGGCGGCACGCCGCGCCGGTACGGCCGGGCCGGAGTGTTCGCGGCCGGTCACAACCTACGCCGTTCGTCGTCCGAGGCGGTGCGGGGGTGCCGCAGGGTGTTCTCCAGCGGCAGGTCTGCGCCCGGCCTTGTGCCCACCGAGGCCGCACCGCAGGGCGGTGCGGAGCGGCGGAATCGACACCGCCGTCGCCGCACGGCATGGGGCCCGGAGGCGGACAGCGCGCCGATCACCCCGAACCGCGGCCTCCTCCAAGGACGTGATCCCAAGGGCGGGGCGGGCCGTCTCGGTCCCGCCCCCGCGCCGCGGGAGCACCCCGATGGGTGAGCGAAACCAGCCGGTGCCGACAATGGTTCCGGACAGGCCGTGCCGGGATGGGTGCGGAGCCGGCGACCGGTACCCCTGGAGAACGTGTGACGAGTGGACGCGGACGACAGTGGCCGCCGTGCTGTCCGGTCTGGGAGGACCGGGACCGCCATCGGTGGATGGGCCCCCTGGTGGCCGCCGGGATCACCGCGGGCGCGGTGCTGGCCGTCGTCGGACTGCCTCCGGTGGATCTGCACGGGCCGTGGCACTACCTGGGGGTGATGGGACCGCTGTGCGGCGGGACCCGTGGCGTGCACGCGATGCTGTTGGGACGACTGGATGAGGCGTGGCGCTACAACCCGCTCAGTCTCGTGCTCGTCCCGGGAGCCGTTCTCGCGCTGGTGCGTGAAACCGTCGGCCGGGTGAGCGGCCGATGGCTGAACCTGCGGGTGACCCACCGTCGGGCCGCTCTCCTCCTAGCGCTGCTGCCCCTGACGGCTCTGACGGTCAACCAGCAGGCACACGCCGACCTGCTGCGCACCGGTCCGGAGAGCGGAATGCCGACCGGGCTGCTTCTGTACGCGGCTGCCGCGCCGCTGATCGTGATCGTCCTGGCCGTGCGGTTGCGCTCACGGCGGCGAGCCGATCCGTCCTGACGACGGGCGTGCGAGCACGGGTGTCACGGCCCGCCGCCCATGCCGAACATGGTGGTCACCGTGTCGCCCGGAGCCCGTATCGAGCCGACGGCACGCCCGGTGACCGTGTGCCACGTGGGTTCGCACCTGGTCGACGCACGAGACGGTTCTCCTCGTTCGGCCTCTCGCACCGGGCGATGAGGGCGACCGTCCCAGATGCTCGACGGCGGTGCGGTGTTCCGCCGCGGTGGTGACAGGGGACAGCTCCGCCGGTCACCTCCGGCACGCATGCGAAAGAGCCGCTCTGACGGCTCGGCGCTGCCACCCGGCCGGATGAGGGCACTCACAGCCCGGCCGGTGGTGCGGAGCGGGGCCGGAAGCGGTCCGGACGCGCCTCCTCGTCCGTTCCCACCCCCGGCGCGGAGTTTTTCGTGCGATCGAACTGGCCAACCAATACCTGCAGGGGGTACCTATCCGATACTCGAGGCATACCCCCCTCCGGTACCGGAGTGCATGATGTCGTCTACCTCGTCCCCACCGAATCCGCGGCGCTGGAAGGCGCTCTGGGTGATCGCCCTGGCCCAGTTCATGGTGATCATGGACACCTCGGTCATCGGTGTGGCGCTGCCCCGGACGCAGGTCGACCTCGGGTTCTCCCAGAAGAACCTGTCGTGGGTGTTCAACGCCTCCGTCATCGCCCTCGTCGGAGCCCTGATCGCCTGGCTCACCCTGCGCCCCGCGCCCGCCGCAGCGACCGCGGAGCCCGAGGCCGGGCAGGGGCCGTCCCGGACGGCCGAAGTCCACTGACGCCCCGCCCGTGTCCGATCCGTCCACCGATGCCGCCGAACACGGACCGCGGTCCGTGCCCGGCGGCACCCGTACCTTCGGGAGTCCTCCGTGCAGGAGATCGAGGCCTACGGCACCGCCTGGTGCCCGCAGGTGAAAGAGGTCCTGGCCCGACTCGACCATGCCGGCATCGCCTACCGCTACCACGACATCGACGCCGACAAGAAGGCCGCGAAGACGGTGTACCGCCTGCAACGCGGCACCCGTCGCGTTCCCACCCTCGTCCTGGCCGACGGCACCGTCCTCGTCGAGCCCACCGACGACCACCTCCGCGACCGTCTGGCCACCGCAGCCGGTACAGAGCAGAAGGAGGAGACGACGTGAAGGCCATCCCGACGGCCGCCGACCTGCGCCGTGTGGCGAACCATCCGGCCACCCGCTGCCTGCTGGCCTGCCTGCTCACCGCCATGGCCCGCCGGGCACAGGAACAACCTCACCCTCCCGTTCGGAAGAACACCTGCTCGTCCTGACGGTTCCCAGGCCGGTGACGGATGGAGGGGCCGCCACGACGATGCCGTCGTGGCGGCCCCTCCATCCGTCACCGGACACGGCACCTTCATGACCCGTCCGGGGATCGACGAGGCTTCAGCCCAGGGTGGCCAGGAGTTCGTTGCAGGCCTGCTCGCAGCGGCGGCACGCCTCGGCGCAGATCCGGCAGTGCTCGTGCATGTCGGCGTGGCGCTCGCACTCCTCCGCGCAGGACTTGCAGACCATGGCGCAGGCCTGGAGCTGGGTGCGGGTGATGTTGGCGTCGTAGCCGGTGTGCCGGGAGAGGATCTTGCCGGTGGCCTCGCAGATGTCCGAGCAGTCCAGGTTGGTGCGGATGCACTTGCGCAGCTCGGCGACCATGTCCTCGGACAGACAGGCGTCCGCGCAGGCGGTACATACCTGAGCACAGTTGAAGCATTCGGCGATGCAGCGCTCCATGGCCTCGCGGTTCACCCCACCCAGGTCGGCCGGGTAGGTCCGCAGCATGTCCCTGACCATCGTGGTCATGACCGTCACCCTCTCTATACTCCACTACTGGCGCAGGCCGAGCCCGCGGCATGACCTTGGAGGAGTAACCCCGACAGGGACATCTCAAACCGGTGGCCGGACCCGCTCGGCGACGGGTACGAACACCGTCCCCGAGCCACTGCGAAAGACCCACACCGGTACCGACATCGGCGAGACCGGCTCCGGCCCTCGCCGACCATCGCCGCCGCCCTCGCTGCGGGACGCCATGGGAGCGCGCCCGCAGCGAGGCCGGACACCGAGCCGCGTGCGCACCGCGATCACGCGGGCCGTCTCCGCTTCCGCCGTTTCGAGAGATGGGAGGGGCAGGGCGGCTCTACGGTGCGTGCGACCGTACGCGCAGCCCGTACCCGGTCGTGCCCCGTGGCTTGTACACCGCCAGGACCGTGGCCGCGAGCAGCACCAGCAGACCGCCGCCGGAGTGGAGCGCGTGGGTCGGATCCCGCAACTCGCCGGGCACGGCATCGGCGGGACCCGTCCGCGCGGCCACGTCCGCGAAGTGGCCGATCGACCGCGCGTACATCAGCAGGACCAGGGTCGCCAGGACGGTCAGCAGGAGTTTCGCCAGCACCCAGTAGTGCCGCAGCAGACCCCACGCGGTGCCCAGCGAGCAGACCACCCCGGTCAGCAGCGCGGCCAGGCTCGCCGGGACGATGACGAAATCGACCGTCAACTCCATCGCCGGATACACGGCGCGGACCGTCTGGGCGTCGTGTCCGGCCAAGGCGGTGAGGGCGAGCACCAGGTAGACGACGACCGCTCCGAGCCAGCCCACCGAGGAGACGATGTGCGCGGTGAGCGCGAACCTGCGGCCGCGCGGAGCCAGAGCCATCACCGGCCGCCCGCGGGCAGCGCCCGGCCGTCGAGGACAGAGGGCGCCGCGTGGCTCTGCGTGGCCCCGGAGGGCAGATGGCGGCCGGGACCGTGCTCGCCTCCGCTGAGGAGCATCACCAGGACGACCAGCGCGACCAGGACGGCCGCGACGATTCCGGAGACCTTCACCCAGCGCGGTATGCCGGGGCCGGGTGCGTCGGCGGCTCCCGTTCCGGGAGCGTTGTCGGCGTCGGGGCGGGGGGACGGGTCGGTCATGGGTCGTCATCCTCTGCTGGGCTCGTCGGGAGATCGATCTTTTTCAAGACACTCTGTCGCTCTCGATCCACACTGTACAGACCCCGTCGTCACACATACTGGGGTGGTGCCGAAGCTGTGGGACGAGACGATCGAGGCGCACCGCGCGGCGGTGCGCGACGCGACCCTGGACACCGCCGCGGCCCTGGTGGCCGAGCACGGACCGGCGTCGGTGACCATGTCCCGGATCGCCGAGCGGACCGGCATCGGACGCGCGACGCTGTACAAGTACTTCCCGGACGTCGGAGCGATCCTGACCGCCTGGCACGAACGCCAGATCGCCCGCCACCTGGATCACCTCGCCGCGGTCCGCGACCGGGCCGGCAGCCCTGAAGAGGGGCTCGAAGCGGTCCTGACGGCCTACGCGCTCCTCTCCTACGAGCACCGCGAACACCACCGCACCGAGATCGCGGCACTCCTGCACCACGGCGAGCACGCCCTGCGGGCGCAGCAGCACCTGAGGGACTTCGTGCGGGACCTGCTGGCCGAGGGCGCGGAAACGGGCGCCATCCGCGGCGACATCGCCCCCGGCGAACTCGCGGGCTACTGCCTCCACGCCCTCACCGCGGCCGGCGGCCTGCCGTCCAAGGCGGCGGTCCACCGCCTGGTCACGGTCACCCTGGCCGGTCTGCGGCCCCCGCGCTGACCAGTTCCATCACCGAGGCGAGACCCAGCCCCGGGGCTTTTCCGTTGGCCTTCGTCGAGGGGGCTGCGGCCGATGGTGGTACAGAGCGCCAGCGACGGTCAGACCGCCGGGCCCGGCCGACGAGTGACCGACGGCCAAGCCCCGGCGTCACCTCTTCGGAGCGGCCCCGCGCTCGGCGAGCATGTCGGCCATCAGGTTCATCTCCGACTCCTGTGCGTCGACCATCCCCTGAGCGAGTTTTTGTGCCTTCGGCACCTCGCACTGTTGGACGCAGCCGTGGGCCATCCGCACCCCGCCCTGGTGGTGCTCGGTCATGAGCTGGAGGTAGAGGACCTCGGCTTCTTTGCCGCCGGCCTCACGGAGCTCGTCGAGTTGGGCCTCGGTGGCCGTTCCGGGCATGAAGGCTCCGTCGCGAGCTTCGTGCGCGGAGTGGTCCGACTCCATCCACGCCATGGAGGCGTTGCCGGAGATCTTGCTGAGGTTCCACAGGTCGAGCCACCCGAGGAGCATGCCGCGCTGGTTGGCCTGCGTGTTGGCGATGTCGTACGCGAGGAGGCGGACGTCTTCGTCGTCGGTGCGGTCACGGACGATGAAGGACATCTCCACGGCCTGCTGGTGGTGGACGGCCATGTCGCGGGCGAACCCGGCGTCGGCGGAGTCGTCGGCAGGAGTGCTGTCTTGTCCGCCTCCTCCGGTCGTGACGATCAGGGCCGGCGCCGCCAGCACCACGGCGAGGGCTCCGACGGCCACGACCGTCCAGTGCCTGCCGCGGCGCCGGGGGCTGATGGTGCTGTCGGTCACGCCGAACCTATCCCGCCGGTGCAGGCCGCGCCGGGCTCGGGCGTCTGCTCGCCTTGGACGTACTTGCCGAGGAACTCCTCCACCCGCGGGTCCGAGGCCTTCTCCACGGTGAGCTGGTGGCCCCACGCGGTGAGGGTGATCGCCCCGGGCTGGTCGGGCAGGGGGCTCATCAGGGTGTAGGGGGTCTTGCCGACCTTCTCGCTGAGCTTCTTCACCTCCGCCTCGGCGGCCTTGTCGTTGTAGGTCACCCAGACCGCGCCGTGCTCGAGCGAGTGGACCGCGTTCTCGTTGCCGATCGGCTTGTCGTACACGTCGCCCTGGCAGTTCATCCAGGCCTGGGCGTGGTCGCCTCCGGCGGGCGGGGTCATCGGGTAGTCGACGGCCTCGGTCACATGGTTGCGGCTCAGCTCGTCCGGGTCCCAGGTTTTCTCGCCCCTGACGGGCCCGGCCGAGGCGGACGACACGGTCGACTTCTCGTCGGCCGCGCTGTTGATCAGGTAAGTGGCGAATGCCACCAGCGAGACGACCACGACCACGCTGGCGGTGATCGTCAGAATGCGGTTGCGGCGTTCGCGGGCCCGTTCGGCGCGGCGCATCTCTTCTATGCGGGCGCGGCGTGCCGCTGACTTGGCTTTCGATCCCATGGCATGTCCTTGTCCCCGCCGCGCTCGGATGCGGCGGCGGTGGTGTGAGGAGGAAGGGCGGATGTCGCACGGTGCACCGGTGCCCGGGTATCGGGATGCCGCGGTGCCGTGGTGGGCCGGCGCGGGAGCGCGCACTCCCGCAGGGCATCCGGCCTAGATCCTCTGCACCTGAAGGACGTGCAGGTCAGGAGCGTGGTAGCCCGCCGGGCGGGAGAAGGGGGGACTCGAGCCGGTTACAGCCGCGGTCTGCGGCAGGCAGGGCGCGATGGTCGGGCCGGAAGGGGCGGGTACGGAGAGGACGGCGGCGGAACGGTGGGCGGCGGGCCCGCAGCAGGTGGTGCCGCTCGGGCAGTCCTCCCGGCTCAGGGTCGTCGGGCTCTGCCCCGCCGTGGGGTCGGTGCCGTGGCCGGTCGTTACCGTGGTGCTCTGGTCGGACGTCCCGATGGTCAGGGGGAGACCGCCGTCGTGGTGAGCCACCGTGCCGAGACACATGAACAGGGCCGCCAGCAGCGTCACCAGGGCGTAGCCGAGCGCGGCGGGGCGCACGGTGTGCCGCGTGCCGGCCCGACTGTTTCGCCCGGTGTTCATCGTCGCAGATGGTAGCGTCCGAGGCGTCAGCCCACAGAGCCCCCTTTAGAACTCGACCCCGGTCAGCATGGCGGCCAGGCCGACCACGGCCAGGGCCAGACCGGCCGCCCGCCAGGCGGGCCGGTCCGCGCCGGGCAGGGGCAGGCCCAGCGGGTCGGCGGTCGGGGCCGCCGCACCGGCCAGGACGACGCTGGCGTCGTCCTGGCCGCGCGCACCAGTGCAGCGCACCGACGGGGAGACGGATCCCGCCGTCCCCGGTGCGGCGCCGCTGCACACCGATGCGCACCACGCCGTCGAGCAGCAGGAACACCGCGAACGGCGCCGGCGTCGCCCAGGCCACCGCTCTTACCCCGCCGCCGGCTGCTTGACGGCGACGCCGAGCAGGTAGTCGCCGCGGATCCGGGTGAACGCGCCCGTCACCTTCAGGCCGTGGCGCGGGAGCTCGGTGAGGAAGTCGCCGGCGGTGAAGCGGTCGTGTTCCGGGTGGTCGGACAGCAGCCGGTAGGAGGGGCGGGCCAGGGCGTGCGCGGTGACCTCGTCGAAGACGAACACCCCGCCGGGCCTCAGCACCCGGGCGGTCTCGGCGACGGCCGCGCGCCAGTCGGGGACGTGGTGAATGACCGCGAAGTCGAACGCCGCGTCGTAGGTGCCGTCCCCGGCGCCGAACGCCGCCTTCAGATCGGTGGCGTCCCCCACCTCCAGGCGGACCCGGCCCGGCCGGTGCACCAGGCGGCGCCGGGCCCTGGCCACCATGCCGGGGTCGAGGTCGAGCGCGTCGACCCGGGCCGCGCCGAAGCGGTCGAGGATCAACCTGGTGCCGTAGCCGGACCCGCAGCCGATCTCCACCGCCGCCGAGTCGGGCGGCAGCGGGCCGCCGGCCAGCCGCAGCAGGGCCGGGACCTCATAGAGGCGCTGCAGCGCCCGGCGGACGGGGCTGTTGACCGCCGCCTTCTCGATCCGGTTCATCAGCATGGCACGACCCCATAGACGACATCGGTGATGACAGCTGACATCGCCCCATGACGATGAATAGCGCGGAGACCGCACCGGCGGCCACCACCGCAGGCGGGGCGCCGTCGGCGGCGTGGCCCTGTTCCGCTCGCTGGGCGTCCCGGCCCGGCTGGCGATTCTGCGCCGCCTGGCCGAGGGCGAGGGCGGGGGACGGATCTGGTCACCTGTGTGGGGCTGGCGCAGTCCACGGTCTCGGCGCACCTGGCCTGCCTGCGCGACTGCGGCCTGATCACCTCCCGCCCCCAGGGGCGGGCCTCGCTGTACTCGCCGGCCCGCCCCGAGTTGCTGGACCTGCTCGCCGCCACCGGCGAGGCCGTCGACCTGTGCCCCACCTACGGCACCCACCCCGCCCCGGCCGCCCCCGAGGAGCCCGCCCGATGAGCACCACGCCGACTGCTGCCACCACGCCGGGTGTGACGGCCCGGCCGCGCACCGCGCGGTCGGATACGCGAAGTTCACCATCGGCTACAACGTCGTCGAGGGCATCATCGCCGTCTCGGCCGGCGTCGTGGCCGGGGCGGTCCCCCTGGTCGGCTTCGGCATCGACTCCTCCATCGAGGTCGCCGCCGCCGTGGTGGTGCTGGTGCGGCTGCTGGCGGAGATCAAGGGCGGCGAGCCGGACGAGGCGAGGAGCGGAAGGCGCTGAAGTTCATCGCCCTCACGTTCTTCGCGCGCTCGCCGCCTATGTCGCCGTCGAGGGCGTCCGCGACCTGGTGGCCGGGGAGAAGCCCGACACCTTGCTCGTCGGTATCGTCCCGACCGGCGTCTCCATCGTGATCATGCCGTGGCCGGCGCGGGCCAAGCGCAAGGCCGGATTGGAGATGAACTCCCGCCTGGTGGTCGCCGCCGCCGCCGAGACCAAGCTGTGTGCCTGGCTGTCGGTGTCCGCCTTCGCCGGCCTGCTCGCGTTCGCCGCGTTCGGCTGGACCTGGCTGGACCCGGTCGCCGGATTCGTCATCGCGGTCTTCGCCGTCATGGAGGGCAGGGAAGCCTGGGAAGGCGAACTCGTCTGCGACGACGGCTGCGAAGGCGACGACAAGCCCGCCGCCGAGGCCGGTACGTCGTCGTACTCGGACGGCCGCAAGTGACCGCCTCACCACCACAGCCTGGCCGCTCTCCCAGCCGGCCTCGACCTCGTGGCCAAGGCCTGGGCCGAGCGCGCGCTGCCCGGAGCGCCCCGTGAGGGCGGCCCGCTGGACCTGCGTCCGGCCTTCAACCTCGGGGTGGCGTTCTCCTTCGCCGCCGACGCCCCCGTCTGGACCGTGTTCGCCGTCACCGGTCTGATCACCGCCGCGATCACGGTCGCGCTGTGGCGTACCGCTGCGACAGCCCGCCCCCGTGGGGCACCGCGCTCGCGGCGATCCTCGGCGGCGCGGCCGCCAACGTCACCGACCGGGCCGCCGACGGAGTCGTCACCGACTACCTGCTCGTCCCCGTCCGCGACGAACCCCCTCCACGCTTATCCAGCCGCCTCCCGTGCCTTGCGGGAGCGCTGCCCGTGTCCGGACCACACCTCCGGGGGGTATCGGAGGGCGAGGCTGGGGGAGGGGCCTTGGCCGACCGCGGCAGGCCCTACGATGGGCGCATGACCAGCAGCACCCGCGCATCGAGCCGCCCCGCCGGGCGCGGCCTGGTGCTGCTGGTGATGGCGGTGCTGGCCGGCGTGCTGGGCATGCACGCCCTGGCCCCGGGCGGGACGCTTTCCACGCTCCCCGATGCCCGGCACGCCCTGGTGGCGGCCCAGCCGGCCGATGCGCACCAGGCGAGCGGGGACTGCTCACCCACCGACGGCGGATCGGGCCACCTTGAGCACGCGGACGAGACCTGCGCGGCGGCCGGGATCGGCACCGCCTACGCCCCACCGAGCCTGAGCGCCGCCGTGGTGGATGCGCCCGCCGCCGCGGCACCGTCCGGCAGCGCGGTGCGGTCGGCCGTAAGCGACCGCGCCCCGCCCGACCTGGCCGAACTGCAACTCCTGCGGATCTAGGACGCCCTCGCACGGCACCCCTCTTCGGTCCCGGCCCGGCCGGTGACGCGGTGCCGCGCTCCCGCACCCCCTCACATCCGTAATCCCCGCACGCCCCGCAGGCGTGCGTACCAAGGAGTTGCACCACCATGACCGCACACCGTTCCACCCTGCGCCGTACCGCCGCCGCCGCGGCCGCCGCGGCCGCCGCGCTGGTGCTGGCCGCCTGCGGCGCAAGCGACAACGGCTCGGCCGGGAGCGACGGCGGCGCCTCGCAGTCCCCGGCCGCCTCGGCGTCCGCCTCCCAGGGGGAGCACAACGCCGCCGACGTCGCCTTCGCCCAGGGGATGATCCCCCACCACCGCCAGGCCATCGAGATGGCCGACCTGGCGCCCTCCCGGGCCCAGTCCGCGGAGGTGAAGAAGCTCGCCGAGGAGATCAAGAAGGCACAGGACCCGGAGATCAAGACGCTGACCTCCTGGCTGGAGTCCTGGGGCGAGGAGGTGCCCGCCGAGGGCGCCATGGACCACTCCGCGCACGGCATGGACGGGATGATGACCCCCGAGCAGATGGAGGAACTGGAGAAGGCCTCGGGGAAGGCGTTCGACACCGCGTTCCTGGAGATGATGATCGAGCACCACGAGGGCGCGGTGGCGATGGCCAAGACCGAGCAGGCCGACGGCGCCTACCCGCCCGCCAAGGACATGGCCGAGGACATCATCACCTCCCAGAGCGCCGAAATCGCCCAGATGAACAAGCTGCTCGGCAAGAACTGACCGGGCCGGCCCGACGCAGGGGTGGGCGCCCCACCGGGCGCCCACCCCTGCCGGCCCCCTGTGCCCTACCGCTCTTCTTCCGACAGCCTGGAACCCCACGTGAACACGCCTACCTCCATACCGCGACGCCGCCTCGCCGCCTGCCTCCTGGCAGCCATCGGCCTGCTGCCGGCCGCCTGCTCCACCCCCGACACCGGTCGGAACCCGGCGGCGCCCGATCCCGGAACCGGACATCTGCACGGCCTGGGCGTCGACCCGGCCGACAACACCGTCTACGCCGCCGGCCACCACGGCGTCTTCCGCCTGACCGGCGGGAAAGCGGTCCGAGTCGCCGACCGCTACCAGGACACCATGGGCTTCGCCGTGACCGGCCCGTCCACCTTCCTGGCCAGCGGCCACCCCGCCCCCACCGACCCCGACGCCCGCTCACCCCACCTGGGCCTGATCCGCAGCACCGACGCCGGCCGCACCTGGCAGACCATCTCCGCCGAAGGCGAAGCCGACTTCCACGCCCTGCAGCAGGCCGGCCCCATCCTCTACGGCTACGACAGCCAGAGCGGGCGAGTGTGGGCCAGCAACGACGACGGCCGCACCTGGAACCAGCGCGCCGAGCTGCCGCTGCTGGACCTGGCCGCCCACCCCTCGCGGCCCCGGGAGGTATGGGCGGCCACCGGTGAGGGCCTGGTCCGCAGCACCGACGGGGCAGCCACCTTCCGCCCCGTCACCGGCGTCCCCGCCCTGGCCGCGGTCGACGCCCCCGAAGCCGGCCGACTGGTCGCCCTGGCGACCGACGGGCGTGTGCTGAGCAGCCGCGACGGCCGGGCGTGGACGGAGGCCGGGCGCCTGCCCGCCGGCGGGCAGGCCACCGTCCTGACGGCCGTCAGCACCGAGCGTCTGCTGGCCGCCGACGACACCGACACCGTCTACCAGTCCACCGATGCGGGCCGCACCTGGACGGTGCTGCACCGTCCGCCTGCCGGGTAGGAACACCCTAGGGAATACCCGCCGGGGGTATAAGTTGGTGAGTGCGGGTCCGGGAACGGGCCCTCACCGGACGGGAAGGGGGACGACGCGTCATGGACCACATCGGCCACAACCACGCAGCTCACGATCACACCAAACCCGACCACACGGAACACCGGGACCACCACATCCACGACCACCACGCGGGGCCCACGGCGACCACGGGGCCGCCCATGGCGACCACACGGCAGCTCGCGGTCACCACAGGGCCGCCCACGGCGGCGAGTACGCCGCACCCCACGCCGGACACGTGGGCGCGCCGTGGAGCACCGCGGCGAAGGCGACGCTGCACTGCCTGACCGGCTGCGCCATCGGCGAGATCCTCGGCATGGCGATCGGCACCGCTCTGCTGTGGGGCAACGTGCCCACCATGGCCCTGGCGATCACGCTGGCGTTCCTCTTCGGCTACTCCTTCACCCTCGTCGCCGTCCTGAGGGCCGGGGTGGACCTCAAGGCCGCCATCAAGGTGGCGCTGGCCGCCGACACGGTCTCCATCGCGATCATGGAGCTGGTCGACAACGGCATCATCGCCCTCACCCCCGGCGCGATGGACGCGCACCTGACGGACGCGCTGTTCTGGTCGGCGCTGCTCGGCGGATTCGCCGTCGCCTTCCTGGTCACCACGCCCGTGAACAAGTGGATGATCGGCCGCGGCAAGGGCCACGCCGTCGTCCACGCCTACCACCGACCAACCTGTGCGCCCCGCGGAAGCTGCGGATGGGGTGCAGTCGCCGCGTGCAGCAGCATCAAGGAACACAAAGGAGGGAAGCGACCACCACGCCCTTATTCTGCGCGGCGGCGGTTGTGGAGCGAGCGCCACGCTGCGGCTGCCCACCGGCAGTCTTTGGATGCGGCTAGGCGAGTGGGACACGTCGGGCATTCAGGCGAACCACGCGAATCCGCTGTGGTTACCGGTTGGTTGTGAGGAAAACGTCTCTTCGGCGCTGTGCCACCAAGCCGAGAGATCGGAGCGTCCATGAACCGTCGGATACCCGTGGGCCGTGCCTGCGCGGCCACGCTGATGGTCGCCGGCCTGGCCCTTGCAGGAGCACCTGCCGCCGTCGCGGACGGCAGCGGCGAGTTCGACGAAAAAGAGTTCCTGACCATGACCGTCGACCACCACTTCGGTGGGGTCCGCGTGGCGGAGCTGTGCGTGGACAAGGCGACCCGGGCAGACCTGAAGGGCCTGTGCGGGAAGATCGAGCGGGAGCAGTCCGAACAGGTCGGCACGATGCGCTCGTGGCTGAGAACCTGGTACGGCACGGACGAGACCCCGAGCGTACCGCCGGAGACCCGGCCGATGCTGGAGGAACTCTCCGGCCTGTCGGGCCGCACGTTCGATGTGGCGCTCTCCCGCCACTTCGCCCAGCACCATCGTGAGTTCCTGCCCGACGCCGACAAGTGCCGCAAGCACGCGAAACACGCCGAGCTGCGCGCCCTGTGCGACAGGATGTATGAGACCCAGGCCGAGGAGATCGGCAAGTTCGAGGCAGTCATCGCCGGAAAGCCGATCACGGTGAACACCGGCCAGGGCGGCCTGGCGGCAGCAAGCGCGAAGGACGACAGCGCCGGCACGGCCGGATGGCTCGCCGCCGGCGGCGTGGCCGCGGCGCTGGGCACCGCCGTCTTGGGCCGGCGCATGCGCCGCCAGTGACCCACCGGCACGCCGGGCACACTCTCTGGGCGCTGGTCACGCTCTTGCTATGGGTGGTCCCCCTTGCCACCGCCAGCGGCCCGGCCCGCCACGTCTCCACAGCCGGGGCGGCACCGGTCCCGGTGCCGCCCCGGTCGGCTGCCGCGCACACGCCGCCGGTAGACGGTGAGGCGCCGGTGCGCCTGACCCTGGCCGCGGTGGGCCTCGACGCGGCGGTGGTGCCCGTCGAGGTGGGGACCGACGGGAGTCTGGCCGTGCCCGGTGACGGAAACGCGGCCGGCTGGTGGAAGGACACCGCGATGCCGGGCAGCCGCCGAGGCAGCGTTGTCATCGCCGGGCACCTGGACACCCGCCGCGGCGCCGCAGTCTTCGCACCCCTGGTCCGGGCCAAGCCCGGCGACGTGGTCACGGTCGCCACGGTCTCGGGCACGGTCGACTACCGGGTGCGGGCGGTCACCGTACGCCGCGGCTCCGCTCTGCCCATCGAGTTCACCACCACGACCGGCCCGCCCCGCCTGGTACTAGTCACCTGCATCGGGCCCTACCGGGAAGGCAGCGGCTACCGCGACCGCCTCTACATCGACGCCGCCCCCGCACCAGGCCCAAGTCGGTGACCCCGGCAGCCTGCGGCCGACCGGCACTCTTTCACCTCGGGGAACAGTGGTTGTCGGCAGGTTGGTCTTGATCAGCAGAGGGCCCCGTCGTTGGGTGAATTCCAGGGGCCCTCAGCCATCTGCGGAGATCAGCCGCAGCAGTCGCAGCCCGAGCGGCGGCCGCACGCGTCCGCATCGGCCACGGTCGGGTCGGTGCCTGCCGCGGTCGGGATGGAGGGTGCGCAGCAGCCCTTGCCCTGCCAGGCTTCGCGGCCTTCCCTCACGGCGATGGCGGCGATGAGTAGCGCGGCGATCGGGTCGGCCCAGGACCAGCCAAGGCCGGCGTTGAGGACCAGGCCGGCCAGCAGCACGGCGGAAAGATAGGTGCACAACAGGGTTTGCTTGGAGTCGGCGACCGCGGAGGCGGAGCCGAGTTCACGCCCGGCCCTGCGCTGGGCGAGGGACAGGAACGGCATGACCGCCAGCGACAAGGCGGCCAGCACGATCCCGGGAAGGGAGGGCTCGGCCTCACCGGTGCCGGTCAGCGCCCGGACCGCATCGACGGCGACGTAGGCGGCGAGCGCGAAGAAGGAGACCGCGATGATCCGCAGGGTTCTCTTCTCCCGCGCCTCGCGGACGGCGTGGTCGGCCGCGGAGAACTGCCAGGCGACCGCCGCGGCGGAGGAGACCTCGATGATCGAGTCCAGGCCGAAGCCGATCAGCGCGGTGGAGGAGGCCGCCGTCCCGGCGGTGAGGGCGACGATCGCCTCGATGACGTTGTAGGTGATCGTCGCGGCCACCAGCAGCCGTATCCGGCGGGCGAGGACGTCGCGGCGGGCCGGGGACGGGCCGAGGGATATCGCGGTCATCAGCAGCACCCCTTGGTCTCGGCGTCCGGGCAGGTGCGGTCGGTCTCCACGGCCACCACGGCGGTGCGCAGGTCGTCCAGGGCGTGCCCGAGACGGGGGTCGGCCAGTGCGTAGCGGGTGCGGCGCCCCTCGGGCACGGCGACGACCAGGCCGCAGTCGCGCAGGCACGCCAGGTGGTTCGACAGCCGGGTGCGGGAGATCTCCAGGGCGTCGGCCAGATCGGAGGGGTGGGCCGGGGCCTGGCGCAGGGCGAGCAGGATGCGGCAGCGGATCGGGTCGGCCAGCGCCCGGCCGAACCGGGTCAGGGCGTCGAGGTCGGTGGCGAGGCTCAACATGGACAAGACGATACACGGATGCTTGAATTCAGGAAATCTTGAACTGTTGGAGGTTCTCCACCGTGCTCCGCCGCACTCCCATGCCCGCAGCCCTGCGCGCCGCCTACGCCGCCGAGCTGGCCACGGCTCGCTCCACAGGTCCGATGGCCGACCGGTGGCGTGCGGTGGAACGCGCCCACATCCTGTCCCAGCCCTGGCCGGGCGCCCATACCCGTACCCACGCGGTGATGCTCCGCCTTGCGGTGCGCGACCGTGACCTGCGCGAAGTCCTCGGTCAACTCGTGCGCCTGGTGGTGGCCGCGCCCGGCTCGGCGGCCGGGAGATATCCGACCGGGAACACCGGCCGCACCCGGGTCGGTCTCACCACTCCCATGCCCATCCCCGAGGATCTCGCCGCCCTGCTGAGCGAAGCCGGGATCGCCCTGCGGCCCAGCGACCCGCGCCCGGACTCCGGCGCCACCGACCAGGGCGGACGGCCCCGGCTGCCGTCGGTCTGGCTGCCGCCCGTCAGGAGACCAGGGCAGCGGTGTCCACCCAGCGGGCCGGCACGCTGAAGGCCGCCAGCTGTTCCAGCGCCTGGTGCTCGGGCAGTTCGGGCGGTCCGTCCTCGTGGCTGTTGGGGTTGCGGATGCCCGCGTAGCAGCCTTCGGCGAAGGCCATGGCACCGCAGTGGACGCTGCGGAAGGTGTCGCTGCCGTCATCGGCCATGAGCCGCAGACGGGGCTGGCCCGCCCTGGGCGCATCCACCGAGAAGACCTGCTGGAACAGCCTGGTCTCGCTCACGTCGCGATGCCCGACCTTGTTCTGCGTCTCGGCGTTGACTTTCGGGGCGGCGGTGACCGCTCGCGGAAGTGGCCGCTGGGCCACAGCGCCCGGGCACCGTCTCACACACAGGGATGCATCGTCGCCGCGCTGAGCCGGGGTGCGTCGTCGCCGAGCCGCCGACGCACCTCCGCGTCCCGCTGCAGGGCGGCGTCCGCGTGCTGGACCGCCTCGCGGTGCTGGCACCAGCGGTTGACGGTCTTGTTCTTGTCCTGCGGAATCTCGGTGCGCCACCGCGGCAGGACCCGGTCGAGGATCTGCTCCACGACATGGGTGCTGGCGATGATGTCCTCCTGCTTCCCCCGGTTGGCCTTCTCGCGGGTGCCGATGGTGCGGAAGCCGACCTTGGCGTGGAGGGCGAGACTGGCGGTGTTCTCAGGGAAGACACCGGCCTGGATCGTCCAGATTCCGGCCTGCTCGGTGGAGGTGATCAGCGCGTCCAGCAGGGTACGGGCGATACCCCGGCCGCGGTGGGCGGGGTGGACGTAGACGGAGTGTTCGACCACTCCGGCGTACGCGGCCCGGGCCGCGGCCGGGGAGACGGCCACCCAGCCGGTCACCGTGCCGTCGGCGCCGAGGGCGACCAGGCGGTGGTCGGGCAGCTTCGCGGCGTCGAACGCCTCCCAGGAGGGGGCGGCGGTCTCGAAGGTGGCGTTGCCCTCCTCGATCCCGGCCCGGTGGATCGCCAGGACCTGCTCGGCGTGGTGGGCGAGCATCGGGGCCAGGGTGAACGAGGTGGGCAACGGGCTCTCCCGCGGACCGAACCGGCCAGTGGGGCAGGGCGGATCCTGCCCGCCCGCCGGTGCGGCCCGCGCACCCGGGGTCTGGCCAGGTCGGGTGCGGCCAGGCGGGCCAGGACGGGTCAGGGGTTGTTGGAGGCGGCGGTGGCGACCGGGTCGTCGGCCATGCCGTCGAAACTGCCCTCGCCGTCCTCGGGGACGGCCTGGCAGCCGGGGCCGAACGGCTTGGAGGTGTCGACCGCGGCCATGTCG
>NZ_JBKJFM010000019.1:0-55694 GCF_046614825.1 Streptomyces nanhaiensis | reverse complement strand
CGGTCGGCGACCGCCGCCAGGGCCGCCTCGGCGGCCGGGTCCTCGTACGCCTCGCCGAGCACCTCCGCGAGCCGGGCGTCGGGCCGGGCGTTCCCCAGCAGGTGCGCGGTGACCCGGTCGGGCACGGCCAGGACGCGGGACAGCGGCGGCCGCTCCGGCTCGGTGACCTCCACCAGGCCGCCCTCGACCAGCGGAGCTCCGGGGGCGAGCCGGAAGCGGGCGGGCGCCGCCGCGGCGAGCCCGCACAGCTCCAGGGCGAGCCCGACGGTGGGGCGGCGGCGCGTCAGGTCGTCGTTGAGGTAGCCGTAGAGCCGCTCGAACCGCGCGTCCAGATCGGGCGCCACCGCGACCAGCAGCAGGTCCAGGTCCAGCGCGGACAGGCCGAAGCGACGGGAGAGGCCGTCCAGGACGGAACCGGTCGGCGGGTGCCAGGGGGCGCGGTCCGGCAGGTCGAGGCCGCCCGGCTCGTGGAGGAGGCGGGCCGCCGCCTCGGGGGTGAGGTACTGGCCCCGGTAGGGGTCGTCGGGGTCGGGATCGGCGGCGCGGCGGGACGCCACCGCGTGCCGCACCCGCTCCTCGACGGCGCGGAGCCGCGTCCACACGTATTCCACGCCGTCGGCGCCGTCGGGGACGGCCTCGGCGGCGGGCGGCCCGGAGGCGGCCCGAGAAGCTGTTCCGGCAACGGGCCCGGCGGTGGTCCCGGTGGTGGTCTCGACGGTGCTCCATGCGGCGGGGCCCGCGGTGTGCGTCACGGCCGGCGCTCCCCTCTGCGCCGCCGGGCGGGGGCGGGCGGCCGCTCGCGCGGTCCGGCGAAGCCCTCCGGTCCCGGATCGCCCACCTCCGTGTAGCGCAGCCGGCGGCCCGCCGCCTCCCCGTCCCCGTGCCGGGCGGCGGAGCGCACGGCGAGCCCTTCGGTGACCGGCGGCGCGACGGCCCGGCTCACCCCGGCCAGCGGCGCCCTCACCCGCACCCCGAGGGACGCCTTCAGCTCCCCGCCGAGCGCCGACCACACATCCGAGGCGGCCGGCGCGTCGAGCCCGGCCCCGGCGGTGTCCAGGCCGACGGTCAGGCCGAGTTCGGCGAGCGTGCCGGTGAGCAGCCGCGCGGGCAGGGTGTCGGCGGCCACCAGGCAGGCGAGCACCTGTGAGAGCAGCCGGTGCTCGTCCTGCGGGCGGCTCGCCCACGCCGTGACCAGATACGTCAGTTCGAACCAGCGCGGCGGAGTGCGCCGCGCCACGAGCCGCCCGTCCGCGTCGTACACCTCACCGGCGCCGCTGCCGCGCCGGGTGGCGTCCTCGCGGATGTCGTACAGGAAGACGCAGACCGTCGGGGCGCTGCGGCGCGCAGCCCAGTCCCGTGTGGGGGCGTCGAAGACGATCTCGACGCCCGACGTCTCCAGCCCGGACTCGCCCAGCAGGCGGCGCAGCCCCTCGTCGACCTCGTGGATCACCGGCGGGCCACCGCGTCGGGCGGCTGCACACTGCCGCTGACCACCAGGAAGTCGGTCCTCACCGCCGAGAACCCGGGGCCTGTGGCGGTGATGGTGCGCGGTCCGCTCCGGTCCTTGGCGAGGACGAGCAGCTGGCCGATGAACGTGCCGTCGGGTTCCGGCACGGTCGGCGCCGCCGCCGCGGTGATGCCCGGCTTCCAGGTGAACCGCACCGGCACCCCCGGCGGGAAGTCCCTGCCCCGCACCGAGGTGACGAAGCCGGGCTCGCCGATCTCCGGCACCGCGACGATGCGCGGCCGGAGGATGCGCAGCCGCTGCCGGGCGGTGTTGTCGCGCCGGTCGGCGTCCGTCCCGGTGGTGGTGAGCTCGCCGGTGACGCGTCCGGTCAGCGCCTTGTCGGGGCTGAGGACGACCCGGACGACGGTGCTCGCGCCCGGGGCCAGGTCCGGCAGAGCACACACCCAGGAGCGGTCGCAGCCCGGTGGCGGCCCGTTGTGCGGGACGCCCTGGGGAAGGCCGATGCGCAGTCGCAGCCCGGTCGCCAGGGCGTTGCGGCCGTTGCGGACGGTGTACGTCACCACGACGCGCCCGCCGACGTAGCCGGGGTTCGGCTGGGCCGTGACGCGCACACCGGGCCCGGCCTCGGGCCCGTCCGGTGCCGGTGCGGGGGGCGCGGCGGGCGGCCGGCTGACGGGTGGTGAGGGAACGGGTGGGGAAGGGGCGGGCGGGGGCTCGGTGGGCGGCGCCTCGCGCACCGGCACCACGGTCCGGCCCGCGTTGTCACCGGGCCGCGGGTCCAGGACGGAGCCGGTGACCGACCAGTCCACCGGCGCCTCGCCGGGGACGGTCCCGGTGAGGGTGACGTCCACCGGGACGGTGGTGCCGGGGGGCACCACGCCGATGTCGCACTGGAGGGACGCGGCGTCGCAGACGCCCCCCGGCCGGCTCAGCCGGGTGATCCGCACGCCGGGCGGCGGCGCGACGGTCAGCCGGGTGCCGGGGGAGGCGGCGGGGCCGTTGCTCACGACGTCGACGCGGACCGTGGCGGAACGGCCCACGGCGACCTCGGGCACGGTGCCGGGCGCGCGGACGGCGAGGTCCACGGACTGCTGGACGGCGGGTTCCTTCTGCCGGCCCGGCAGACCGGCGGTGAGCGGTGTGAGGCGGCCGGACGCGATGTCCACCAGGTGCAGCTTCTCGGGGCTGTTGGCCGGAAGGGCGGCGCGCGAGCTGAGCACCAGCCTCTTGCCGTCGGCCGTCCAGGCGGCGTCGCGCGGCTGGAACGGGCCGGTGGCCGAGGTGTCCGGCAGCTCCCGGCGGCAGGCGCCGGGGAGATCGCGGGCGGCGCCGGGCAGCAGCACCCGGCAGTTCCCGCCCGACGGGGACGTCAGCAGGATGCCGTTGCGCTGGTCGGTCCGGCCGCCGCCGCTCTTGCGGTTGAAGGCGATGGTGCGTCCGTCCGGTGAGAACGCCGGGCTGTCGTCGATGACCTCGCAGTCGCCCGGGCAGACCGCGGCGCTCAGGTCGCGCTGCCGGTCCAGGTCGTCCACGGGCACGGTCCAGACGTGCTTGCTGCCGCCCCTCCCGCCGATCACGTGGTCGCGCGTGAAGGCCAGGGCGGTGCCGTCGGGGGACCAGGTGGGCTGGGCGTCGCCGCCTGCGCCCCGCCCGTCCGGCGGGGTGATCTCGCCGCGGATCGCGCCGGTCGCCGCGTCCGCGATCAGGATGCGGCCGGGGCCGGAGCCTTCCCCGACGCCGCCCGGCGAGGTCCGGGTGAAGGCGAGGCGCCTGCCGTCCGGGGAGAGCGTCGGGTCGGTGTCCCAGTCCCGCGGGCCGCGTCCCGCGAGCGGCAGGGGCGCGGCGCCGGTCCCGTCGGCGTCCGCCGTCCAGATCCGCTGGATGCGGCCGTCGGGGGCGTCCTCGAAGCGGGTCACCACGATCCGGCGGCCGTCGGGCGTGTAGTTCTGCCGCTCGGTCCACGGGTCGTACCCGGGGCCGGGCCGGAACAGCGGGTCCTTGGCGGGATCGGTCTCGGTGTCGGCCCGCGGGTCCTCCCTGAGGACCGTCAGCCCCAGGTCCCGGGGGTCGGCCCCGTCCAGCCGGACGTCCTGCAGCGTCACCGTGTGCGGGCCGGACGCCGAGGTGCGCTCCACCACCGCGCCGCCGCCGTCGAGCGGGCCGAGCCAGGTGGGCGAGCGCACTTCCCGGTCCTCGCTGAGCACCAGCGAGGGGACCCGGTCGGAGCGCGCGGGCACCCGGAACACGTGGTCCCAGTCGCCTTCGCACTCGCAGGTGATCTCGGGGCTCAGGAACAGCACCTCGTCCCCGCCGGGCAGCCACGCCGCCCCGTGGGCACGCCACCCTGCCTGCGCACCCCCGAGCAGCGGCCCGTCGGTGCGCCCGTCCGTCACGCGCAGCCGGGGGCCGTTCTGCCCGGCGGCGGTGGCGGTGTACGCGATCAGGTCCCGGTGGGCGGGGTCGCCGGCCGGGTTCCACACCGGTTCGGTGGCCTCGCCGCCGGCGGGACCGGTGATCCGGGAGGCGGGGCCGCCGGCCAGGGGCCGCACGTAGATCTGCCGTCCGGCCGCCGGGTCGCCGTCGCCCGAGTACGCCAGGCGCCGCCCGTCCGGGGAGACCGTCGGGTGCTCCTCGTCCGAGGCCGTGTCGGTCAGCCGTGTCAGGCCGGTGCCGTCGGTGCGCACCAGCCACAGGTCGCGCTGCTTCCGGCCGCCCGGGCCGCCGGGTTCGGCCGAGTCGAACACCACGGCCCGGCCGTCCGGCGTCAGCCGGGGGTGCGCGGCGTCCCGGCCGCCGGTGAGACGGCGTACCGAGCCGTCGGCGGACCGCAGGTAGATCTGCGGGTCCTTCTCGTCGCGGCGACTGGCGAACACCATCGTGTCGCCGAGGGCGGAGGGCTGGACGTCGAAGTGGGCCGGGCCCGCACCGAACAGCGGTGTGCTGGAGGTGTCGCCGGCGACCCGGCCGAGGCTGCGGTGCCGGGTGCCGGCGTACGCCACCCGGGTGCCCGCGCTGTCGGCCGACAGCGGCCGGGCCCCGGCGCCGTCCTGCCCGGAGTTCTGCCCTGAGCCCTGCCCAGAATCCTGTCCGAAGTCCTGCTCGGAGGCCGCCGTGACCGTGAGCAGCGGGATCATCAGCAGCAACGACGTGCCGAGCCCGGCCAGGCGCCTCCGCCTGCCGGAGGCGGCGGTTCCCATCACAGTCCCCCTCGCGGTCCGATGCGGCATCCGGGTGTGCCCCCGCCACCCTGCGGCGGCCGCGTGCGGCGCGGCAGGGCGGCGGGGCCGTAGCCGGGGGAAGCGCGTGGTGTGCTTTCGGGCAGTGCGGTGGCCCCGGCCGCCGTCAGATCAGCCCGTTGCGCAGCGCGTAGCCGACGGCGTGTGCCCGGTTGCGCAGTTGCAGCCGCGTGGTGATCTCGTGCAGCACGTTCTTGACGGTCCGTTCGGAGTACGCGGTCTTGCGGGCGATCTCCGCGGTGTCCAGGCCCTCCGACACCAGGCGCAGCATGTCCGCCTCACGTGTGGTCAGCGTGGACAGGGACAGCCCCCGCGGGTCGAGCGCCGAGCGCTGGAGGCCGCCCACGTGCGTGAGCAGTTTGCCGAGCAGGTCGCCGGGCAGCACGCCCTCGCCGTTGGCCATCGCCAGGACCAGGTGGAGGAGCCGGTCCTGGTCGGCGTCGGTACGCCGCAGCACCGCCGCCACGCCGCACTCGATGACGCGTTGCAGCGCGCCCGGCCCGAGAGTGCCGACCACGAGGCCGGCGCGGGTGGCGGTGTTGTGCCGCAGCCGGTGCAGCAGGGCGGCCACATCGTCGTCGACGCCGTCCACGACCACCAGCGACGTCTGGGCCCGCTCCGCGTCGGCGTCGTCGAGTAAGTCCACCTCCGGGCGCGGGCGTAACTGCTGGACGACGCCGACGCGCAGGACGGGATCGGCGGCGTAGACGGCCACGGTCACCCGGCCCGGGAGATCGGAAGGGGAGGACCGGTGCACGGACTGGTGCACCGACCGGGGCTGGACGGGCACGTACGGCGCGGCTGCGTTCATGGGCGGGCTGCTTTTCTCTGTGCGGTGCATGGGAAGCTACCTGTTCCGTGAGTCCTGGATCGGTGGGGACGGCGAGGGAACGGCACGACCGCCCACGCGCTGCCGGCGCGGGGCGGCGGGATGCCGCGGGCCCCGCCCTCCTCCGGAGGAATCGGTTGTCGTCCCCCGGGCACGACCGTTGCCCGGGTGTTGCCCTCGCGCTCCTCGTTGAGCCCTCGGACACAGTTCTACCGTGGCGGCGTGACGCCTTCCGAAGCCTCTTCCGGCCCCGGCGCGCCCGGCCTCGACATCCCGGCGGTGACGGTGGCACCGGGCGACACCGCCACGACCAGTGTGACGGTCCGCAACGACAGCGACATCGTCGAGGCGTACAGCCTGGAGGTCGTCGGGGACTGCGCTTCCTGGTCCACCGCCGACCCCCCGCGGGTCTCCCTCTATCCCGGCACCTCGCAGACGGTGACGATCCGTCTGGAGCCGCCGCGCTCCCCGGAGGTGCGGGCCGGTGAGACACCCCTGGGGGTGCGCATCCTGCCGGCCGAGCACCCCGAGGCGGTGCGGGTCCTCGAAACCACCGTGCACGTCGAGGAGTTCCGGGAACTGCACACGGAACTGGCTCCGAGCCGCCGGCGCGGCTGGCTGCGGGGCCGCTACCGGCTGGCGGTGCGCAACCGGGGCAACACCCCCGTGCGGGTGGGGTTCACCCCCGGCCAGCCTGGCGAGGAACTGGGATTCGCCTTCAGCCCGGCGGAGCCGGAACTCCGGCCCGGCGAGTCGGTGGAGGCCGGGCTGCGGGTCCGTACGGGCAAGCCTGTGTGGTTCGGCGCCCCGGTGGTGTGGCCGTTCACCGTGGACACCGCCGAAGCCGGTGACCGGGAGACGGCGCGGGAGGACGCGACCGCCGTCCGGACGCCGCTGGAGGCGGAGTTCGTCCAGATCCCGGTCTTCCCCAGGTGGCTTCTCGTGGTGCTCGCGGCCCTGCTGGCGCTGCTGCTCGCCTGGTTCGCGCTGGTCCGTCCTGTGGTGCGCAGCGCCGCCCAGGAGGCGGCCGAGGAAGCTGCCGGAGAGGTGGTCCAGCCGCGTCCCACGCACGTCGGGGAGCAGGGCGGGCAGGCCCCGGGTACCGGCACCGGCGGCGGCACCGGCGGTGGTTCGGACGCCCGCCCCGGCGGCCGGGACGCGCAGGCCCCGCCCGGGCCGGGCGATGATGGGCCCGCGGCCGGCGACGGCGCCCCGGGCGGCGCCGGACGGCAGAGCTCGGCGACCATCGATCTGCAGACGTCCGCGGGGCAGACCAGGACCGGTACCTACCGGGTGCCGGCGAACAGCGTCTTCGGGGTCACGGACATCGTTGTCGCCAACTTCCAGGGGGACGAGGGGGTGCTGACGATCATGTTCGGCGACCGCAAGATCACCACGATCGCGCTGGAGACCTTCCGCAACCAGGACTACCACTGGGTGACCCCAATCGAGATTCCCGAGAACGAGACCGTGACCGTGGAAGTGACCTGCGAGAAGCCGGGCACACCGGCCACGGGCCGCCGGGCGCGGGGATGCCATGAGGTTCTGAACGTGAGCGGTGTGCTCGGCCGCACCACGCGGTGAACACACTTCACGAGACTATCGACCGGCGGCGGCCCGGCTGAACATCCGGATCTTGCCCTGTCTGGAAAACGATGGGCCAGGACCGAAAACCGGCTCCGTCCGGGCGGACGCGTTCCACCTCGACGCCGGCGCTCCGCCCGGCGGCCGGGCCGGGTCCCGGGGGACCGCGCTCGCGGATGTACGGGACCTCGGCCGGCCGGTTCAGACACCCGCCCGGGTGAACGTCATGTGCGTGACGCCCCCGGGGGAGGAGACGGCCTCGATCTCGTAGTCCCCCTCCAGTCCTTCGAGCCCGTCCCACAGGCGTACGCCGCGGCCGAGCAGGACCGGAACCACCACCGTGTGCATGTGGTCGACGAGGCCGGCGGCAAGGAAGTCGCGGAGCATCGTTGGGCCCCCGCCGATGCGTACGTCCTGGCCTCCCGCGGCCTCACGGGCCGTCTCGAGCGCCTCCGCCGGTGATGCCTCGATGAAGTGGAACGTGGTGCCGCCCTCCATCTCGACCGACGGGCGCGGGTGGTGGGTGAGGACGAAGACCGGTGTGTGGAAGGGCGGGTTGGGACCCCACGGGCCCTTCCACCGCGGGTCCTCCTGCCAGCCGGGCGGCCCGAACTTCCCGGCTCCCATGATCTCGGCGCCGATCCCGTCGGTGAACAGCCGGGCGAAGGCGTCGTCGACGCCGCCGGTTCCGCCCGTCCGGCCGAGCATCGCGCGACCCCACCGCGTGGCGAACATCCAGGTGTGCAGCCTTTCGCCGGCGTGGCCGAACGGTGCTTCGAGGGTCTGTCCTTCGCCGGTGGCGAAGCCGTCGAGCGAGACGGTGAAGTTCTGGACACGGGCCAGTGCCATGACCTGTACTCCCTGCTGGTCGTCCTGGTGAGGGGGCGCCGGGGTGCCTGCCGTTCCGGCGCCGTGCTGTACAGACGCTCGCGGCCGGGCAGACTCATCGCGCCCGTCGTCGCGCGGGCGGACCGGCCCCTCCGCGCCACGGTGTCCCGCCTCCGGTGGGGGCGGGACACCACGGCGGCGGGCCACGGCTTGCGGTCCACACCGCGGCGGAAGGAGGGCGGCAGCGGTGCCGGCGCCCGGGGCCGTGCCGTCAGGCGGGGACGATCCGCCCGTTCTCGATCCGGAAGTTCTCGGCCGGTGAGCAGCCGACCGACGGCGTGACCAGCAGGCTGACGGCGACCGGTGCGGGCTCCGTGCCGGCGGTGGAGAACCGGCACACCGCGTGGCGGCCGGTCAGGGGGAACCAGAACCAGGCGTCCGCCTCGCCGACCGGAGCACGGTCCGATTCCCTCCACGCACCGCCCTCGAAGGTGAAGACCTGGAGGCGCACGGACGCCGCGAGCGGATCGGCCTGCGACCTCACGGCGGTGAGTGTGAACTTCAGGTCCCTGCCCAGGACCGACGCGGCGATCTGTCGCCGTTCTGCCGTCCGAGGCGTGGTCTGCGGTTCCTTCCCCCGGCCGGCCGCCGGGCGGGTCTGCGGTTCGTCCGGCAGCGGGTTCGGCGGGCCGCCGGTGGTTGCGCCGATCGTGACGGTGGCGGCCGTGGCGGTGGCCAGGACGACACCCCAGGCTGCGCGTGTGCGGAAGTTCTTGATCACGAGGTCTCCATGTGTGGTGATCGCCGCGGGGCGCGGAGACCGCTGCTCCCGCCACCGCTTACCGGGCGTCGTCGAAACCGCCGGGCTCGGCTACTTGCCGGTGGGGGACGGAGGCATGGGCGCCGACGCCTCGGGCACGCTGCGGCCGTCCCCGGCCCGGTGAGGCCGCACATCGGAGACCTCGAACGTCAGCCGCCAGGTCGCCGGCGTCAGCACCCGCTGTGTCACCTGGCCGCGCGCCTTGCGGAACTCCCCGGTGCCTCCGGTGATCGCGTTGGTGACCGGGCCCGGTGCCGGAATTCCGGTCTGCTCGCCCTGAACGGTGATCTGTCCCCCCGGCAGCACCGCGGTCGACGAGCACTGTCCCGCGTTGCGTTCCAGGTCGGTGATGACGCAGAAGCCGCCGAAGCGCCCGACCGGGCGTTCTCCCGGTCCCTCGGCCGGCACCAGATCCCCGCTGAAGACGAACTGGTCGCCGACACTGCGGCCTGTCGTGCCCAGATCCAGTTCCTCGCCGACTCGCAGCCGGGCCTCCACGCTGATGGTGCGGCTCTTCGCCGGGGAGGCGTCGGCAGGTCGGGCCGCCGCGGTCGCGGTCGTCTTCTGCGGATCCCCGCCTGCCGACGCGGGCCCGACGAGAGCGAGCCCGGCAGAGCCGCCGAGAACCGCGGCGGCGAGGAACGCGAGGGGCCTGCCACTGAATCCCATGATCGCCTCCGTTTGCGATGGAACGAACAGAATCGGGAGTTTCCGTGATCTTCCGATGTCGATGTCGATGTCGACGCTGATGCCGGTGCCGCCGGACGGTGACGCGTCGGGCCGGTTCCGAAGGAAACGGGCATGGGTCGATACGGGGCCGCGGCGCTACGGGGAGAGTGTGCCGCGCCGGCTCCGCCCGTGTGACGGATTCGGTCCGAATCGGCCTGCTGCGAATTCCCTGTGAGGACTTCTCCGTGACTCCTGAACGGTCCGAGCGGTGATGGGTTCGGGGCGGTTCGGCGACTCGCCGCCGCCACTGTGATACATGCCGGGACCGGATATCCCGGTCCGGTGGCGGAGGAGCCGCCGGACTTCTCGTCGAGTCGGGGGCGCCTCTTCAGCGGTAACGCTAACGGCGGCGACGGCGGATCGCCCGGCAGGGGGGCGATTCCAGGGCCGTTGGGGTGCATTCACCAGGGGCAGCGGACGACAGGGCATCGGCGTGGCCGGGTCCGTTCTCCCGTCCGGGTCGGACTGCGCGGGTGACAGGGCGATGCGTTACGGGCGGGGGAGGCACACGAGAGTCCGAGTCGGCCGCACGAGAACCGACGAGCCTCTGCGCCGCCGAAGTGCCGGGATCCCACCGGCCTCGCGGCGGCGGATGCGTGATGGGCGGGAGCCCTACCGCTCCTCGCGTCGGCGCGCGAGGTGGACGGTGATGTCGGCGACGATCTCGACCGTCTCGGGCAGTGCCCGCGCGATCCGGCCGAACACCTGCTCGCGCTTCGCGTCCGGCAGCACGAGATACGCCGAGATGGTCGAGAGTTGGCCGACGTAGTCGGAGGCACTCACCGTCAGACGCCGTTCGACGACCGACTGCCGGACGTCGGTGAACCACGGGGAGCGCCGGAGTTCCGTGCCCGGCCACTGCATGTCACACCCCGGTGGCGTCCCGTCGGGGGAGGGGACCTCGTCGCTCTCCAGGAACGGCGCCCGTGCCGTGCGAACGGCCTCTTCCACAGCCGGGTCGGCCGGTCGGGCCGGTCCGCCGAACGAGGCGAACACGCCGCCCGGTTCCAGCAGCGCGGCCATGCGTGACCACCGGCCCCGCGGATTCGTCCAGTGCAGCGACGCAGCCGCGTAGACCAGCCCGTACCTCTGGCCCGGTCGCAGGTCCTCGAACGCGGCCCGCACCGTCCTGACGTCCGGCGGTACGTGCTTGCGCAGTTCGGCGAGCATGGCCCCGTCCGGCTCGGTCGCGGTCACCGTGATCCCCTGCCGGGCGAACAGGCGGGTCGCCTTGCCCGTCCCCGCGCCGATCTCGAGGGCGGTCCGCAGGGGCCGGCCCGCGTACGCCGTCACCGTGTCGACGAGCTCCGCGGGATACCCCGGCCGGAACCGCTCGTATGCTTCCGCGACCTCTCCGAAGCTCAGCGCGCGATCGGACATGCCGAGCATCCTCGCAGACCCGCGCTGCCTGCGTCCGGCCTTTCCGTGCCGTTCCGGCTGCCGGGCACGTCGGCGCCGCGGCACGGCCGGTCCACGCCCCGTGGAGCCGTGGTTCCCCTCAGGGCGGGGCCCGCCCCTGTGAGAGGAGGAGCGGGCCCCTTTCGTCCGGCCGACCGGCTGCCGCCGCAGCGCCGCCGCGAAGACACGGCCGACCGTTTCCGGCCTTCGCCGGCGCCGCCCGCGCTCCCGTCTGCCGCCGCCGGCTCGCCGCAACGAGGCGACCTGCCGTCCGGTCCGGCCCCCGGTGGTCAGGCCACCAGGAGGCGCACCGGATCGACGCCGGCCGCGGTGTGCCGCTCGGCCCAGTTCTCCAGAGCCGAGCGGCAGGCATGGTCCAGATGGTGCAGTCCGGACAGGTCCAGCTCGATCGGGCGGTCCTGGGGCAGGGCCTCCAGACTGTCGAGGATCTTCGGCAGCCGCAGGAAGGTCGCGTTGCCCGACAGGTGCGCCTGGATGGGACCGGCGCCCTTGTCGACGACCTCCAGCTTCACGTGCGAGGCGTCCCAGGCTGTCTTGACGACCGACAGCACCAGACCGATCAGCACCCCCTCGAACATGTTCACGGCGACGATCGAGACGGCCGTGACCACGAGGATCAGGGCCTCGCCCCGGTTCCCCCGCCACAGGGCGGCGACCTGCCGGAACGGGATCAGTTTCCAGCCCGCGTGCACCAGGATGCCGGCGAGGGCGGGGATCGGGATCAGCGCCAGTGCCGAGGGCAGCAGTGCCGCGAACACCAGCAGCCATACGCCGTGGAGCACCCGTGAGGCCTTGGTCCTCGCACCCGCCCGGACGTTGGCCGAGCTGCGCACGATCACCGCGGTCATCGGCAGTGCGCCCAGCACACCGCACACGGTGTTGCCCGCGCCCTGGGCGATCAGTTCCTTGTCGTACCGGGTCTGCGGGCCGTCGTGCAGCCGGTCCACGGCCGCCGCGCTGAACAGGCTCTCCGCCGAGGCGATCAGGGCGAAGGCGAGGACGGTGCCGATGAACGCCGGACTGGCCAGCTCGGCGAAGGCGTCCATTCCGGGCGGCTGGATCACGCCGAGCAGGCCCTGGACCTCCACCGTGGCGACCGGCAGGGAGAAGACCGCCGAGGCGGCGGTGGCCAGCAGTACCGCCGCGAGCGCGCCGGGCACGGCCCGCACCCTCCTGGGCATCCGCTGCCACAGCACGACGACGGCGACGGTGCCCGCACCGACCGCGAGCGAGGTGAGCGTCGCGGCGCTGCCGAGGGCGTCGGCCAGTGCCTCCGGTGCGCCCAGGATCTTGCCGATGCCGCTCTCCGGGGCGGTGGTGCCCGCGGCCGCGTACAGCTGGCCGGCGATGATGACCAGGCCGATGCCGGCGAGCATGCCCTCGACCACGGACAGGGAGATCGCCCGGAACCAGCGGCCGAGGTTGAGTACGCCCATGCCCAGCTGGAGCAGTCCGGTCGCCAGCACGATCACGCCGAGCGCGGGCAGCCCGAACTGGCCGACGGCTCCCAGGACCAGCACGGTCAGACCCGCGGCGGGGCCGGACACCTGAAGGCTGCTGCCCGGCATGAGACCGGTGACGATGCCGCCGACGATCCCGGTGACCAGGCCGAGTTCGGCAGGGACGCCCGATGCGACCGCCACGCCGACGCACAGCGGGAGTGCCACCAGGAAGACCACCAGGGAGGCGGCGAAGTCATGCTTGAGGTGGGGGAACCGGGGTGTGGCGCGCGTCCCGTCCGCCGCGCCCGTGTCCGTCCTCACAGTGCCTCGAAGGTGTCGGTCTGCGGGCGGTGGGCCAGGACCGCGCCGGTGTGCACCTCGTAGTACCAGGCGTGCAGGCTCAGCTCGTCGCTGTCGAGCCTCGCGGCCACGCACGGGTAGGACCGCAGGCGCAGCAGCTGGGTCAGGACGTGGTTCTGCACTGCCTCGGAGACGGTCGGGTCCTGGGGCTCTCCCTTGGGACGGGGAGTGGCGTGGTGGAGCCAGTCGCGCACGGCCGGCACGGCGTCCAGGTCGTCGCCGCGGACCAGGGCGCCCACCGCGCCGCAGTGCGAGTGACCGCAGACGACGACGTCCTTCACGCCGAGCACCTCCACGGCGTACTCGATGGTGGCCGCCTCGCCGGTGGGACGCTCGAACGTGTGGGGCGGCACGATGTTGCCCGCGGTGCGCAGCTCGAAGAGCTCCCCGGGGCGGGCGCCCGTGATCAGGGCCGGTACGACCCGGGAGTCGGCGCAGGTGATGAAGAGCACCTGCGGGGTCTGGCCTTCGGCGTGTGCGGCGAATTCCTTCGGACGCCGCCCGAACATGCGGGCATGGTCGATGAAGGTTTGCATGGTGGATCCTCCTGGCGCGTCGTGGGGGCGCGTCGGGCACGCACGGTAGGGGTGCGGGATTGCCTCTCGCCTGTGTCAGCGGCGGAAGGCCTGAAGGGCCGTCGGTGGTATGGAGAGGCGGGAGCGCGAGGCGTCGGGCACGGCCGGCTCGTGGCCGGCCACCGGGCTCCGGGTGGGGAGCGCGTGTTCGAGCACCGGGGGTGCGGGGGTGGAGAGGCGGTGCCGGCCGCGGGGGTGGGGCGGCTCGGCCGGTGCTCCGGAACTTTCGCGGAAACGAGGATTCGCGTTCTCGTCGCGTGAGGCCTTTCCGCTCACCGCGATCTCCGGCTGCGAGGCATTGGCCTCGGCATGACCGACGGTATGTGCGGAAGCGAACGGCTCGAAGGGGTAAGGAGGAGGTAAGGGGAAAGCAGGGCGGCGATGGTGAACGCGACCGCGTCCCATGGCTCCACACCTCGCAACATGCGCCCCTCTCCGAGTAGCGCGTACTTCCGGACCAGGCCAAGTGTTGGTCAAAGACCAGTCAAGAAAGACCTTATCCCGGTAAAGCGACTTGCATGAGCAAGTCGACACTTCCGGCCCAAGAGAGCCCGAAAACCGAGGGTCCGATGACGTGAATCCGCCCTGTCGCCCGCCGTGCCCGGCCGCCGTGCGACCGCCGTGCCCGGCCGGTCGCACGGCGGGCGCCGGGCCGTGGTCGCCCGCACTGTTTCCCGCGCGGGCGCACGAACCACCGGGCCGGGCCCCCGCCCGTGGCCGTGGGCGGGAGGCCACGGTGGTCTTGGAGCGTCCGCACACGGTTCGCGCACGAGCGATGAGTTCGGGCAGCGGGCAGGGTCTGCCCGGGCATGACCCGAATCATCGCCGACATCTCGATCTCTCTCGACGGCTTCGTCACCGGGCCCGACCCCGGCCCGGACAACGGCCTGGGCACCGGCGGCGAGGCCCTGCACACCTGGGCGTTCTCCGAGGACCCGGGCGACCGCCGGATCCTGCGCGAGGCCACCGCCCGCTCGGGCGCCGTCGTCCTCGGCCGCCGTCTCTTCGACGCCGTCGACGGGCCGAACGGCTGGGACGGCACCTCCGGTTACGGCGCCGGCGAGGTCGGCAGGCCCGCGTTCGTCGTCGTGACGAGCTCACCGCCGAAGTCGGTGCGGCTCACCGGTCTGGACTGGACGTTCGTCACCAGCGGCCTGCCCGACGCCGTCACCGCCGCGCGCGAGCGCGCCGAGGCGGCGTCCTCGGACAGCGGCAAGGACCTCGACGTCGTCCTCATGGGCGGCGGCGCCACGATCGGCTCGGCGTTCGCCGCCGGGCTGGTCGACGCGCTGACGCTGCACCTCGCGCCCGTCGTGCCGGGGGCCGGGACGCCGTTGTTCACCGGCGGAGCGCCACGCACGCTGGTACAGTGCGGCGTGACCGCGACATCGACCGTGACGCACCTGGCCTACGACGTCCTGCGGTGATCCGATGACCACCGTCGACGTTCACGGAACCAGCCTGGGCATCGAGTCGTTCGGCGACGACGACGCCCCACTCGTCCTGCTCGCGGGCGGGACCACGATGCTCTCCTGGCCCGACGCGCTCTGCGAGCGCCTCGCCGCCGGCGGACGCCGTGCGGTGCGCTACGACCTGCGCGACAGCGGGGAGTCGACGACGGCGGACCCGCAGGCGCCCTCCTACACCCTGCGCGATCTCGCCGCCGACGCGGCGGCCCTCGCCGGCGTGCTCGGCGGCGGGCCCGCGCACCTGGCGGGGATCGGCGTCGGCGGAATGGTCGCCCAGGTGGCCGCGCTCGACCATCCGGGCGCGTTCTCGGCGCTCACCCTGGTCGGCACCCGCGCCGTCGCGCCCGGCCCGGTCGACGACGACCTCCCCGACCACGACCGGGCGACGATGGGCAGGCTGTTCGCCCGTCCGATGCCCGACTGGGCCGACCGCGAGGCGGTGGCGGAGTTCGCCGCCGGCAGCGCGGAGATCCTCGGCGACGACCCCGCCGCCGCGCGTGCGACCGCCGCGCGCGTCTGGGACCGCACGCCCGGCACCGCACCCCCGGTCCAGATGGCCAACCAGATGGGCATGGTGTTCTCCAGGCTCGACTGCGGACCGCGCTGGCGCGAGCGCCTGCCCGGGATCAGGGTTCCCACGCTCGTCGTCCACGGCCGCCACGACCGGTTCTTCCCCGTCGGAAACGGTGAGGCGATCGCACGCGAGGTTCCCGGGGCGCGGCTGCTGGTCCTCAAGACGGCCGCCACCGCGATCCCGGAGGCGGCGGTCGGCGAGGTCGCCGAGGCGATGCTCGCGCTCGGGTAGGGGGCGGCGCGTGCCGCGCGGGCGGCGGTGGCCGCAGCGGACGCCGGCGCACCGGGCATGGGCGCACAGTCTCCCGTACCTCTGTGCTTGTCCTCCGATCGGAGGGAGGAATCCCGAACTCCCCGGCACCCCGGCGGCGCCTGAGCCGGGCTCCCGGATCTCTGGTTCTAGGTTTGTGCGCAGCGGCCCCGGCGGCCGTGCCCGCTCCGTGAAGGGAGGAAGGAAGATGCCACATCGGTTTGTGACGTGTCGTCTGCTGCCGGCCGCCGCCGCGTTGAGCGCTCTGGCACTCACCACAGGCGGTGTCGACCCCGGAGCCCGGGCGACCGGCCGGGACGGGACCGGGGCACCACGGGAGTTCAGCGGCATCGCCTGGCTCGCGGCCACCGCCGCGGGAAGCGACGGAGAGCCCCGGCAGGTCTTCCTGGCCTGCCATGACGCGAAGGACGACGACGCCGAACGCGGCCTGCCGCGCCTTTCGATCGTGCGGACCCCTGTCGATGCCGGCGGGATCGCCGTCCAAGAACTCGACGTCGCGTTCCCCGACGTGCCGAACGACCTCGAGAGCATCGCCCGTGTACCCAACCGCGACGAGGCCCTGCTGGTCGAGAGCAACGACGACGGCGACGACCCCGCCCCCACCATCTACCTCGCCAGATGGGACAAGGACCTCGACATCGAGATCGCGGGCGCTGTGCCGTGGCCCAGGACGCCCGAATCGCTCGTGAACGTCGAGGCGACGGCAGTCGCAACGGTTCACGGGAAGGACTACTTCCTGTACGCCGAGCGGGCTCAGGGAAGTGACACCACCAACATCAACATGACCCGCCTGACGATCGAGGAGAGCGGCAGGATCACGTTCGGCAACACGTGGGCGTCGGTTTCGTTCACGGCGCCCGCGCCGCCGGAAGCACGCCCCGCCTCGGGCCTCGATGTCGACGGGGAAGGCAACCTCTACATCTCGTCCGCATACGACTCCGGCGACCTCGGCCCCTTTGACAGCGCCGTGTACCGAGCGGCGACGGTCCGCCCGGGCGGACCGGCCGGTGCCGGGCTGCATCCTGCCGAGCCGCCTCGGCAACTCGCGCGCAGCTCGGGCCTCAAGGTCGAAGGCGTCGCGCTGGTCGACGGTTCCTTCCCGCTCTTCATCGGCGCCGACGACGAGGACTACGGAGGCCTGCTCCGCCGGCTGCGGGTGACGTGACCGGGCAGCCGCCCCCGATCCCCGCCCACGACGATCGGTGGTGCCTTCCCGGCGTGGTGGCCGGATGCTCGCGGGGAAAACGGCTCCCGCGGACAGCGGACCACCTGAGCCGAGGCGCACGCCAACACCGAAGGTGCCCGCCGGGCGGTGGACGGGGCACGTGTGCGGTGTCCGGTGTCCGGCGTGTCCGACCGCGGGCCGCCACCGGACTCCCCCGGGAAGAGCAGCCTGGAACGCTGCCGGCGCCATGCGCCGAGCAGCCGGACCCGGTGAGCCGCTCCGTTCCCGTCACCACGAGCAGGTCCACGGCGAGCGGACTCAGAAGGCGTGCGGAGTCACCAGGCCGTCCGCGTAGGCGAGGACCACGAGCTGGGCGCGGTCGCGGTCGCGGTCGCGGGCGTGGAGCTTGGCCATGGCCCGGTTGATGTGGGTCTTGGCGGTCAGCGGGCTGATGACCATGCGGTCTGCGATCTCGGTGTTGGACAGACCCTGCGCGGCCAGGGCGACGGCCTCGCGTTCGCGGCCGGTGAGCTCCTCCAGCCCCCTCCCGGTGCGGGCGGGCGGCGGCTGGGCGACGTACCGGGCGATGAGCTTGCGGGTGACGGCGGGTGCGAGCAGCGCGTCACCGCGGGCGGCGACGCGCGCGGCGTGCAGGAAGTCCTCCGGCAGGATGTCCTTGACGAGGAAGCCGGCGGCGCCGGCGCGCAGCGCGTCGAAGACGTACTCGTCCATGCCGTAGTTGGTCAGCATGACGACGTGCACGCCGGCCAGGGCCGGGTCCGCGGCGATGCGCCGCGTCGCTTCGACGCCGTCCATGACGGGCATCCGGATGTCCATGAGCGCTACGTCGGGCAGTCGCTCCCTGGCGAGCGCCAGGGCCTTTCGGCCGTCGGCGGCCTCGGCCACCACCTCGATGCCGTCCTCGAGGTCGAGCAGTGCGCGGAAGCCGCTGCGGACGAGGGGCTGGTCGTCGGCCAGCAGGACCCGGATCACGAGGCCCCGTTCGTGGGGAGTTCCGCCCGGACGGTGAAACCGCCCGCGCCGCGCTGCCCGGTGTGCAGTTCGCCGCCCAGGGCCGTGACGCGTTCGCGCATGCCGAGCAGCCCGAGGCCGGGCGTCGGCGCGGAGGGCGACGCGGCTTCTCCGTCGTCGTCGACACGGACGGCGAGGATGCCCGGACGGTAGTCGAGGAGTACCGAGACGGTGGTCGCCGCGGCGTGCCGGGCGACGTTGGTGAGCGACTCCTGAACGATCCGGTAGACGGTACGGCCCACCGCCGCCGGTACCGGGCGCGGCTGTCCTCCGACTCCGACCTTCAGCGTCGCCTCCAGGCCGGTCGCCCGGAAGCGCTGCACCAGGCCGGGAACGTGGTCGAGTCCGTGCGGCCCGGCGTCGTCGTCGCGGAGCGCTTCAAGGGCCGAGCGCAACTCCCGGCTCGCCTCGCGGCCGGCCTCCCGGATCACCAGCAAGGCCTCTGGCACCCGCTCGCCGCGGCGCCGGGCCACATGGACGGCGACCTCGGACTGCACCTTGATGACCGAGATCTGGTGGGTGAGCGAGTCGTGCAGCTCCCGCGCGATACGCAACCGCTCCTCGTCGGCCCGGCGCCGCGCGGTCTCCTCACGGGTGCGCTCGGCCTTCTGCGCCCGCCGCTCGGCCTGCCGCACCGCCTCCCCGGCGGCGAGGGCGGCGATCAGCCAGGCGATCTCAAGGGTGTTCCGGGCCTGCGCCACCACCTCGCGCACGGGACCGCCGTGGAAGACCCGGGCCGTGAGGGGGAGCATGGCCAGCAGGCCCACGGAGGCGGCCAGCGCGGCGGCACGGTGCCCGGCGCGTACCGCGCCGTAGACCGCGACCAGATACGAGACGGCGAGCACCTCGAACCCGGCCCCCAGGTAGCCCACCGCGCACAGCCCGGTGACGGCCAGGACCGTGAGCGGCGCCCGGCGGCGCGCGGCCAGCGCCAGCCCGCCGGCCGCCAGCAGCACGGACCCGAACAGCTCGCGGTCCCCGGCCGGGTGCGGCCCGGACAGCCCGGTGCCCACCAGCAGCGCCGCCACGCCCACGGCGATCGCCCCGTCGGCGACCGCGGCCGGGACGGCCAACCGTCCTTCGTCCATGGGGGCACCGTAGCCGGACGCGGTGGTGGGCGAATCCGCCTCGCGGACGAGCGGCCGGCTACCGCGTGCGCGGTACCACCGGGCCACCTGCCGCGCCCGCGGTATCCGCATCCCGCGGCGGCGGCAGCGGAAAGTGCCCGCACCCGCTGGACGACCGGCCGGGGAGCCGGCGCGCATGCTCAAGCCACATCGAACCTCGCACGCCGCACGCCGGACCTCGTGGTGGGCGGCGGAGAAGAAGGACAGGGACGGAGGGCGACATGGGTGTTCCGGCAGTGCTGACGGCGGCCGCCGAGGGCGGGATCATCGGCGACGGGCGGACCGGCGCCAACCTCGCCCTCGGGATCGGGCTGCTCGGCCTGGCCGCCGGCCGGCTGGCCCTGACCCGCGCCGGTGGCCGGATCGGCGCCGACAACGCGGGCATCGCCGCGGTGGCGGCCATCACCGCAGGGGCGGTCGGCGCGGCCCTCGCGGTGCTGCATGCGGCCACCGCCGGCGGCGGCCCCGGAACCGGCAACGGACTCCTCGGTGCCATCGTGGCCGTCCCGCTGGGGCTGGGTGCCGTGCTCCTCGGCCGCCGGGCGCTGAAGCGCACCGGCCGTCCGGCCGGTGCGGCCTGACGCCCACCCGGCGGCCGCAGCCGGTTTCCGCTGGTCATCCCGGGTGATGACCAGCGGAACGGCCAGAGCACGGCCTTCCACCCGGCTGCTGTGACCGGTCGTCTGAGACGGCATCCCCACCGAGGCGGCGGTCCGGCGGCTGCCGCGTGCGCCGGCGCGGGCGGGCCTGCCGCGCAACACCGGCCCGGACGGCGACCGGTGGAGCATGCGCGGTCTGCTCGCCCACTACGCCGGGGAACGCCGTTCGGCGGAGCCCGCGCCGGAGGCGACCGGCAGGAGCCGGTGCGTACCCGGTGTGCGGGGGCGGCCCGTGCTGCCGTAGGCGGTGACCGTCGTGGCGGTGTCGCCGGCGGACCGTCCGCCCCTACGGTTCGGAGACAGCAGCGGCGTCTTCACCGGAGACGTCCGGGAACGAAGCTGCCGGTGCGGTTGCGGGTGGGCCGGTGATCGGGGTCGTCCCGAACTCGGCCGATGTCCCGGCACCGCGCCTGGGAAGCCGCCGCCGTCGGCGGGAACTCCCGTGCGGCACCGGGGATCTTCCGCGCTTCTATTGCAACGTTGTAACAGTCGATGCAGCATAAGACGCACCACCAACGGCGAGGAGGCGCACCATGGGGGCGCACGTGTTCCCCGGAATCAGCACGAGCGAGCTGGACGTCGACGTCGCGGCCGACGTGTCCGCCCTGTACGAGGACGGCATCACCGCCCGCAGGGGGGCCTTCCCCGTACCGTGGGTGGACCGGCTGAACGAGGACGTCGAAGCCGCTTTCGAGGAGGCTCTGGCCCGCCCCGGCGGCGCGGTCGGGCGCGGGCCGAACCGCTACTACGTCGAGATCCACCCCGAACAGATCGACGGTTTCGTCGAACTCGTCGACCACCCCTGGGTGCGGTCCGTGTGCACCGCGGTCCTCGGGCCCGACTACCGCATCGTGGAACTGGGTTTCGACGTCCCGTTGGCGGGCGCCGTGCACCAGCCCTGGCACCGGGACTTCCCCATACCCGAGGAGACCCGGCGCGAGCGCCGCCTCACCTCCCTCGCCTTCAACGTGACCACCGTCGACACCGCACCGGACATGGGACCCTTCGAGATCGCGCCGGGCACCCAGTGGGACGACGGCCCCGACTTCGAGCACGGCATGTTCCCTCCCAGGTCACGCTACGGCCGCTACCAGGAGCGCGCGGTGCGCAGGTATCCGCAGCGCGGCGACATCTCCGCCCGGACCGCTCTGACGATCCACCGGGGCACGGCCAACGAGTCCGCCAGGGCCCGCCCCGTCCTCGTCCTCGGTGTGGACGGACCCGAGGCGGCCAACGGTGAGCGGCACGACATGGCGATCACCCGCGGATACCGGGACACGCTGCCCGACCGGGTGCGCCGGCACCTCGACTGCCCGGTGGTGGAGGAACTGACCCCGGTGACACAGAAGCACACCATCGAAGGCCTGGTCATGGGTGACGCCTGAGCCGCGCCTCGCTCCCGGATCCCGGGTACGTGCCGTGCGGCCGGGACCACGGCGGCCGATCCGGACGTCCGACCGCCGGAACGACCGATCGGCCGACCCCGGTAGACGGGCAGACGGGGCCGGCCGCCCCCGCGCGGCGGGCCGCCCGTGAAGGAGCCGGGCCCGGCGGGCGGTCCGTCCGGGGTCACAGGGCCAGCCACACCGCCGTGTCGCCGGGCAGGCGGCCCCCCTCCAACTCCTCGCTGGCCAGGAGCACCTCGCTGTGGGCGGGCAGCGCCACCGGGGCGCCGGAGAGGTTCGCCACGCACCGGAACCCGGGGGTGCGGACGAACGACAGCACCGGGTCGTCCGGAGCGCTGTCCCAGGTGAGCGTGCCGTCCCCGAGCGCCGGGTGGCCGCGGCGCAGGGCCAGCGCCGACCGGTACAGGTTCAGCATCGACGACGGATCGCGGTCCTGGGCCTGGGCCGTCAGCGGCTTCCACGCGTCGGGCTGCGGGAGCCAGGGCGGCGTCCTGGCGCCGTCGGGGCTGAATCCGAACGGCGGGCCGTCCCCGCTCCAGGGCAGCGGGACACGGCAGCCGTCACGCCCCCGGTCGGTGTGCCCGGAGCGCTGCCAGGTGGGGTCCTGGAGCAGTTCCCCGGGGAGGTCCTCGACCTCCCACAGGCCCAGTTCCTCTCCCTGGTACAGGTACGCGCCACCGGGCAGGGCGAGGGTGAGCAGGGCGGCGGCCCTGGCCCGGCGGGTGCCGAGCCGCAGGTCCGCGGGCCCCCGCAGGTCCGCCAGGGAGCGCACCGGACCGTCCGGCTGCGGCCTGGCGTAGCGGGACACGTGCCGGGCGACGTCGTGGTTGGACAGCACCCAGGTGGCCGGTGCGCCGACCGCGCCGAGCGCGGTGAGCGACTCGTCGACGACGCGGCGCAGGTGGCCGGCGCGCCAGGGCGCCATCAGGTAGTCGAAGTTGAACGCGGTGTGCAGTTCGTCGGGGCGGACGTAGCGGGCCAGCCGCTCGGGAAAGCCCGCCCACGCCTCCGCGACGAACGCGCGGGGATCGTCGTACGCGTCGGCGACGGTCCGCCAGCCCTGGAAGATCTCGTGCACCTCCTCGCGGTCCCAGTGCGGATGGTCCAAGTCGCCCGCTCCTTCGAGGAGCTTGCCGTCGAGGGAGCCGATGTCGGGCAGACCGGGCGCCTTCACCAGACCGTGCGCCACGTCGATGCGCACCCCGTCGACGCCGCGGTCGAACCAGAAGCGCAGGATCGACTCGAACTCGGCCCGCACCTCGGCGTCGTCCCAGTTCAGGTCCGGCTGCTCGGGGGCGAACAGGTGCAGGTACCACGGGCCCGGCGAGCCGTCGGGCTCGGTGATCCGCGTCCAGGCGGGGCCGCCGAAGACGCTTCTCCAGTCGTTGGGCGGCAGTTCGCCCCCGGGGCCGCGTCCCGGCCGGAAGATGTAACGCTTCCTGGCGAGGGAACCGGGCCCGCCGGACAGCGCCTCGCGGAACCACGCGTGCGCGGACGAGGTGTGGTTCGGCACGATGTCGATGAGGACGCGCAGCCCGTGCCCGTGCGCCTCCTCCACCAGTGCCCGCGCGTCCTCCAGCGTGCCGAAGACCGGGTCGACGTCCCGGTAGTCCGCGACGTCGTAGCCGCCGTCGGCCATGGGGGAGGGGTACCAGGGGGTCAGCCACAGCGCGTCGACGCCGAGTGCGGCGAGGTACGGAAGGCGCTGCCGCACTCCGGCGATGTCACCGACGCCGTCGCCGTCGCCGTCGGCGAAGCTGCGGATGTACACCTCGTAGATGACGGCGTCGCGCCACCAGTCGGCGGTGGTCCGGGCGAATGCCACGTCTCTCCTCGGGGCGTGATCGGGATGTCGGACGAGGGGCCGGTTGCCTGACGGCGCCCGGGCGGGTCCCGCGGTGGTCCCGCAGGCGGCCCGCCAGCGGAAGGCGTTCCACAACTGTCTGCCCGCCCCGCCGCCGAAGATGTCCGCGGAGGGCACCGGCGGGGTGGGGGAGGGGCTGGAACCGGCCGAGGCCCTCATCCGGCCCAAGACCACGCGGGAGTCCCGCAGCGGCTACGAGCCGGAGAAGCTCCGCCACTGGGACGGCACCGACGGCCTCGACGACCTCCGCCGACCCACCCTCGAAGGTCGCCGTATCGACACGGCCGTGCCCATACGCCTGCCAGCCCAGGCCACGGCTCAACGAGCCGGCCCTCCAGTTCACCGCGGCTGGTCAGCTTGTCAGCTGGCGTGGAGCCGTCCAGCTGCGATCTCCCCGCCTGCAGCACCCAGCGAGTCGCAAACCGCGTCTGCGGTGATGCCGCGTCCCGCCGGATCGACGACGGTGAACGGCACCCTCGCGGAAGCGGCCACCGCGAAGAACACCCCGGGCGGCACCGAGTTCCGCACAGCCGTCCCTCGCGCACCGCCGGACGGGTCCTGCCCCGCCACGTACCAACTCCGTTCCCGGGACGGGCCGGTGGCGGGGGCGGGGGTGCGGGCCGTCAGGCGGGGGAAGAGCGGCCCGGCGTTCGTGCGGCCGACGGCTCCGAGCGGTCCGGGCGGGAGGAAGACATCGAGGTGTTGGCGAAGTACCGGCCTACGGGGCGTGTGTCACCTGTCGTCGGAGAACGCTCGGGCGAAGTGGCCGGCGGCCTGCCTCTGGGCCTGTTCGGCCTTGTCCAGAACGGCCGAGGCGCCGAAGAACTCGTGCATGACGCCGTCGTAGCGGGTAAGGGCCGTGGCCACTCCGGCGTCCTGCAGGCGGCGTGTGAACTCCTCGCCCTGGCTGCGCAGGACGTCGCGCTCGGCGGTGATCACCAGGGTCGGGGGCATGACCGCCAGCCGGTCGGCCGGCAGCCCGAGCAGATCCACTCTCGGGTCCCTGGCGGCGTCGGGCCTGCCGTCGAAGGCGTGCGCCGCCATCCAGCTCAGCAGCGCGCGGTTGAGGGGCCTGCCGTCCGCGGCGTCCTCCATCGACTCCCCGTACTGCTCGGCGGTCGTCAGGGGGTAGACGCAGACCTGTGCCGCGGGGAGCGGCTCCCCGGCGGCGGCGAGCTGCAGGATCGTCGCGGGCGCCATGTTCCCGCCGACGGACTCCCCGCCGATGCCGATGCGCTCCGGGTCGCCGCCGATGCGGGAGGCGTTGGCGACGGTCCAGCGGTAGGCGGCCAGGACGTCGTCGTGCGCGGCGGGGAAGACCGCCTCCGGCGCGCGCCGGTAGCCGGGTGACACCACGATCGCACCGGTCTTGTTCGCCAGCCCGCGGCAGGAGGCGTCGTAGGTGTCGATGTCGAACAGCACCCAGCCGCCGCCGTGGATCCACATGATGACGGGCAGCGGACCGGAGGCGGGGGCGGCGGGGGTGTAGACGCGCAGGGTCTGCTCGCCGCCGGCCGCGTCGGGGATCGTCAGGTCCTCCACGGACCCCACCGGCTCGGGCCCGTCGATCCCCCGCTCCTCCATCACCTTCCGCACGGCGGCGTCGGGGCCGGGCTGCTTGCGGGCCTGGTCCGGGGCGAGGGTCTCGAAGGGCAGGGGCTCCAGGGCCGAGTGGGCGTCGACGACGGCCTGCGCCTGGGGGTCGAGCAGCCCGGACGCGTCGGTGGCCAGCCGCTTCTTCTTGCCCGTGGCCGAGGCCCTGCCCTCGTCGACGGGCTTGGCGAGCTTGCCGGCGGCCTTCTCGGCGGCGCCGCCGCCGTCGGGCGCGTGCGGGTGCGGGGCGGGCGGTGCCTGCCGCTTGGCGGCGATGAACTGCCGGCCCAGATCGGCCATCCGCTCCGGGCCCACCTTGGCGCGGAAGGACGGGAGTTCCTCGCCCTCCTCGTCGGAGACGTGGTGGCGCACCAGGGCGATGAGTTCGGTCAGGGCCCGCTCGAACTCGGCCTCGCCCGGTTCGCCGCCGTCGAGGGTCACCAGCAGTTCCTTCATGCCGTGGTGCTCGTCGCGTGCGTCGTGGTTGGCGTCCTCCATGCCCGCCTCGGGCCAGAGCGGGTAGAGCACGACCTCCTCGGCGAAGGCGTGCAGCGAGAGCTCGAAGCCGATCTGGTCGACGAGGGTGCGGCGGTCGCCGCGACCGGCCTCCAGGTGCTGGAACTGCCTCTCCACGATCGCGTGTTCGTCGGCGATCAGATGATCGATGTCGCCGGGCCGGGTGGGGTAGGACAGGGCCACGTCGTCAACTCCTGAAGGGGGCGGGCGTCCGGTCGCCGGAGCGCGGTGCCCAAGAAGTACCTCCTCGACCGGGAAACATGCTCCCCTCCCACCGTTGGCCCACCGCTGTGGGAGTGATCCCCGGGCGCAGGGCGCACTGGAGCATCGAGGTCCTCCAAGGTAAGAGTCGGGCATCCAGGGGTGGGCCACGGGGCTGATCGGGGCTCGTTCAGCTCACCACTGCGAGGCGGGGCGGGCCACCGCAGTGCGGCAGGCGGACCAATCGCCCCGCGGGTTGGCGGGTGTGAGTGAGAGCGGGGGAAGGCGATCGTGTCCTTTCGCTGCCGGGCGGGAAGGCGGCGGGTGAGAGGAAACCCCGTGTACGCGAGGGTTAGCCGGTCACACCCCACCCTGGAGCGGCGTCGGCGGTGCTTCCCGGCCCGTGCACCCCGCGGTGCCCGGCGCACCGCGCCACACGATCCTCCGGTGCCTCCCCGCCGACGCGCCGTGCGGTCTCGGGGCGCGGCTCCCGGGTCTCCCAGGGGGTTCCGCGTACGCCGGCGGAGGCACCCACCGTGTCGCGGGGGAGCAGGCCGCAGCGCGTCTCGTACCGGGGCCCGGCTGGAGGAGGCGGCCCGCTACGGCGCCCGCGCGGCCCAGCATTCCAGGCAGGACTGGGGAGCGGGACGCCTGTCGCTCGACGCACTCCGATGCGGTGGTGCGCCGGGGCGGGGGCTCAGGAGTCCGCAGGTGTGCCGCTGCCCGGGGACGCTCCAGAAGCGGAACGGTTCCGGCTCGCGGCCGACCTGGACGGACCAGTGCTCTCCGGCGCCGTCGCCGGTGACAAGCGACAGCACCGTGTGGACCGTGGTCTCCGCAGGTGCGGCCTGCACGCCCTGAGCGGAGAGCACGTCCCGCGGCGGGGCGGTGATCCGTGACCCGGTGGATCCGGGACAGACCGCGTCGCGCCGGACGACGAGGTGGGGGAGGCCGTGCGTCTGATGCGCGAGCACGCGCTGCGCCGGCTGCCGGTGGTGCACCAGGACGTGCTGGTGGTGGGGGGGCAGCATCGGTGACATCGCCGTCGGGCAGGACCGGGACTCCGCGCTCGCCGACATCAGCGCCGCCGAACCGAACCGCTGACCACCTGCCGCGCCGACCGGAGGCCGACGCCTCCGCCACCCCGGTGCCACACCATGACCACCTGCCCGGGCTGCGCGGACCGAACGCCCCGCTCGGCTCCGGAGCCGCCCGGGCATTCCGGTGGCGGGGGCGGAACAGAGCCGCGAGACTGAACTCATGAGCGGGCACGGGCCCGGGACCCGGAGCCTCTCGACGCGGAGCACCAGCCGCTCCCCCCGGGCGTGCCGGCTGCGTCCGGAAGTTCCCGCCTCAGCCCTCGCTCACGACAGCGGAACCCGGCTGGCGGTCCGCGCCCGTGAGCGCCTGCCCGCCCAGCCGGTGGATACGGTGTTCCGGGGGCCAGCCCACCTGAACCACGCGGTGCCGGCGGTTCCGCGCTCCGCGCGCCCGTGCCGGCGCGCAGGCGTGACGCCGGGCCGACGACTCGGGAGGTGCCATGACAGGGGCAACGCCGCGGGCCGACCTGGTCCGGACGCTTGTCGAACAGGCGGTCCGCGCGCCGTCCTCGCACAACACGCAGCCGTGGATCTTCCGTCGCGCCGCCGACGGCGCCGTCGAGCTGCGTGCGGACCGGTCCCGGGCCCTGCGCGTCAACGATCCGGACGAGCGCGAACTGTTCATCAGCTGCGGCGCCGCGCTGCTCAACTTCCGGGTCGCGGCGCGTCACCACGGTCTCGCCGCCGCCGTCGACCTGCTGCCGGACCCGGCCGACGACGCGCTCTGCGCCCGCGTGATCCTGTCCGAAGCCCGCGCCGCGGGTCCTGAGGACGGCGGCGCCGGCGACGACGAACTGCTGTACACCGCCATCGCCCGGCGGCACACCTACCGCAAGCCGTTCGCCGACCGGCCGGTCCCCGAGGCGACGCGGCACCGGATGCGGCAGGCGGTGGAACGGGAAGGCGCCCGGCTGGCCCTCGTTCCCGACGGGATGCGGGAGCACGTCGCGGTCCTCGTGGGCGAGGGCGACCGCCGTCAGTTCGCCGATCGGGCATGGCGCCGCGAGCTCGCGTTCTGGATGCGCCCGCCCGCGCGGGGTGACGGGCTGACCGTGCCCACTCCGGCGGCGCCGGTCGTCCGTACCGTGGTGCGGTCCCTCAACCTCGGCGCCCGTGTGGCCGCCCGCGATGCCGCCCTGCTGCGCGCGGCCCCGTTGGTCGCCGTGATCGCCTCACGGACCGACGAACGACCGGACTGGCTGGCCACCGGGCAGGCCTGGCAACGCGCGCTGCTCGTCCTGGCTGCGGACGGCGTCCTCGCCGCCTACGCCAACCAGCCCTGCCAGGCCGGTGAGCCGCTCCGCGCCCGCCTGGCGCGGGCCCTGCCGGACCGTTCCGGCCATCCTCAGCTCCTGTTCCGCGCCGGTTACCCGCGCGGCGGCGTCCGCCCGTCGCCCCGCCGCCCCGTGGACGACGTGCTGATCCGGTGACGGACGCCCATGAGTCGCCACGGCGGTCCGTGCCGCGCCGGGAGACCGCGCCGACAGCCCGTCTCCCCGGCCTTTCCCGGGAGCCTCCCTGTTCCCGCGCCGTCCGGCTTCGCTCCGGGCACGTCCACTCGGCACAGCGGCGGGGCCGAAAGACAAACCGGTTTCGGCCATCACGCGGGACGGCGTCCGCCCCGGCACCGACATCCGCTCAGGGGCCGGCAGGCCGCGGCGGCCCCTCAGGACCGGGGCCCGCTCCGCGGCCGCGCGTCACCCCGCTGACCGGTGTGGCGCCCTGCCCGCCGCGATCCCTTCCCTCCACCTCTCCTCCGCCTCTCGCCCTCGTGCCCGAGTGTCCTCGATCACCCGCAAAATCGATGAAACATTGCAAGTGGGATAACCTGCACATAGTTCCTCGGTGTGTCCGCGGGCCTTGACGCCGCCGACGCGGATGGACCCGAGTCCACCAGGCCTCACGGGTGAGGACATGTTCGGTCTGAGCGCACCGGTCGTGACCGTCTTCGCGGTCTACGTGGTCGTCATGATCGGTGTGGGCGTATGGGCTTACGCCCGTACCCGCACCTTCGCGGATTTCGCGCTGGGCAGCCGCAGGCTCAGCGCGCCGGTCGCCTCCCTCTCCGCCGGGGCCAGCGACATGTCCGGCTGGCTGTTCCTCGCTCTTCCCGGCGCCGTCTACGCGGCCGGGGTGGGCGCCACCTGGATCGCCGTCGGACTGGTGGTCGGCACCTATCTCAACTGGCTGTTCGTCGCGCCACGGCTGCGCGCCTACACCGAGCGCGCGGACAACGCCGTGAGCCTGTCGGCCTATCTGGAGGAGCGGTTCGAGGACCGCACCAGAATGCTCCGCATCGTCACGGCCGCCGTCACCGTCGTGTTCTTCACCGTATACGTCGCCGGCGGCCTGGTCGCCGGCGGACTGCTCTTCGAGCAGGCTCTCGGCATCGGCTTCGGCCCCGGGGTGACCCTGACCGCCCTGGCGATCGCCGTCTACTCGTGTCTGGGCGGCTTCCTCGCCGTGAGCCTGACACATGTGCTCCAGGGCACGCTGATGTTCTTCGCCCTGGTCGTGCTGCCGGTGACCGGCATCGTCACGCTGGGTGGACTCGGAGCGCTGGGCGACAAGCTCGACGACACGGCGCCGTCCCTGCTGGACCCGGGCGCCCGGGCCGGCTTCGCGGACGGCCAGTGGTCCGCGGGCGGGCCACTGGGAGCCGTCGCGATCGTCTCGCTCCTCTCCTGGGGTCTCGGCTACTTCGGCCAGCCGCACATCCTCGCCCGGTTCATGGGCATCCGCAGCATCCGCGCCATCCCGGCGGCCCGGCGCATCGGCACGGGCTGGGTACTCGTCGTCCTCGCGGGCGCCTCCCTCACGGGCCTGGTGGGGATCGCCCGGCTCGACGAGCCGCTCACCAACCCCGAGGCCGTGTTCGTCGTCCTGGCCGACGTCCTGTTCAACCCATGGGTCGCGGGCGTCATGCTGATCGCCGTACTGGCCGCGATCATGTCCACCGCGGACAGCCAGCTGCTGGTGTCCTCCGTCGCCCTGACCGAGGACTTCTACCACGCCTTCCTCAGCCGCCGGGCCCCGGACAGGGCGCTGGTGTGGATCGGCCGCTGCGCCGTGGTGGCGGTGACACTGGTCGCCTACGCGATCGCCCTCCAAGGCGGCGGCGTGCTGGGCATCGTCGCCTATGCCTGGGCCGGTTTCGGAGCCGCCTTCGGGCCGGTCGTCCTCCTCTCGCTGTACTGGCCGCGCATGACCTGGGCCGGTGCCATGGCCGGCATCGTGACGGGCGCGGGCGTCGTCCTCCTGTGGGACAGGATCACCCCGCTGCTCGGACCGCTGGAGTCCGGCGTCTACGAGATGATTCCGGGCGTGCTGGTCTCCACCGCCGCCGCTCTGGTCTTCGGCCGGTGGGTCGGCCGGCCTCCGCAGCGCGCCTTCTGGCGGCTGCCGGGAGGCGGAGTGAACCAGCTGAAGCTGGAACCCTCCCTCGGACAGGCACCGGTCGGCATGGCCGTGCTCGACTCCGACCTGCGGTACGTCTGGGTGAACAAGGTGCTCGAAGACCTGGTTCCGCTGGAGCGGCGGCTGGGACGGCGGGTGACGGACGTACTGCCGGAGCGGGACGGGGAGGATCTGGAGGCCCGGATGCGGACCGTGCTGCAGACCGGGGTCCCCGTGATGGACTACGAGCTCCGCGGCCCCGACTCCGTCGGTTCGCGCCGGGGACGGATGTACTCGGTCTCCTGCTTCGGGATGGAGGACCGCCACGGGCGGCGCGTCGGGATCTGGTACATGGTCATCGACGTCACCGATCGATGGAAGGCCAAGCAGCGCCTGGCGCTGCTGAACGACGCCAGTGCCAGGATCGGCAGCACGCTGGACGTGACGCTGACCGCCCAGGAACTGGCCGACGGCGTCGTGCCGTCCCTCGCCGACCTGGTCACCGTCGACCTGCTGGACTCGGTGCTCCGGGGCGAAGAGCCCGCTCCCGGGCCGGTCGGCGGTTTTGCCGCCCTGCGACGGGCGGGGCACAGGTCGGTGGACGGGGGGTGCCCGAAGGAGGGCCCGGCCGTGGGGGAGGAGGTCCGCTGCGCCCATGCCTCCCTGGTGGCCCGCTGCATGCTCCAGGGCAGAACCCTGGTGGAACCGGGGCCCGGTACCGCCGCCCGTGCGCGGAGGGCCGGCGATCCGCCCCCGGACCCCTCCGGTGACGAGGCCGGGGGCCGCACGGTGATGGTGGTGCCGGTGCGGGCTCGCGGCGTCACCCTGGGCGTGGCCACCTTCGTCCGGTCCCGGTGCCCGAGCCCCTTCGAGGAGGACGATCTGCGTCTCGCCGAGGAACTCGTCTCCCGGGCTGCGGTGAGCGTCGACAACGCCCGCCGCTACGCACGCGAGCGCGCAGCGGCCCAGACCATGCAGCGCTCGCTGCTCCCGCACGGCCTGACCGGCGGGTCGGCCCTGGACGTGGCGTCGTGGTACCTCCCGGCCGACAGGCCGAGCGGTGTGGGCGGCGACTGGTTCGACGTGATCCCGCTCTCCGGGGCACGGGTCGGTCTGGCCGTCGGGGACGTGGTCGGTCACGGCGTCAACGCGGCGATCACCATGGGGCGGCTGCGTACGGCCATGCGCACGCTCGCCAACCTGGACCTTCCCCCCGACGAACTGCTGGCCCACCTGGACGACCTGGTCAACGACCTGATGGGGCCGGAGCACGGGGACGAGGCGCCGGCCGCCGAGAGCGAGAGCGTGGCCGCCACCTTCATGGGCGCCACCTGCCTGTACGCCGTGTACGACCCGGTCAGCGGGCGGTGCACGCTGGCCCGGGCCGGCCACCTCCCGCCCGTGGTCGTCAGCCCGGAAGGCACCGCCACCATCCTGGACCTGCCTGCCGGACCGCCGCTGGGCCTGGGAGCCCTCCCGTTCGAGTCCGTCGAGTTCGAGCTGGAGGAGGGCAGTCTGGTCGCGCTCTACACCGACGGCCTGATCGAGGGCTGCGACCGGGACATCGACATCGGCCTCTCCCGGCTCACTGATGCCCTCGCGGCCCCCCGGCCCCGTCTGGAGGCGACGGGCGACAACGTCGTCAAGACCCTGCTGACAGGCCCGCCCTCCGACGACGCCGCCCTCCTCCTCGCCCGGACCCGGGTCCTGGACTCGACGCAGGTCGCCTCCTGGGAGCTGCCCCGAGAACCCGCGGTCGTCGCGGACGCCCGCACCCTCGTGGCCGGGCAGCTGTCGGAGTGGGGGATGGACGACCTGCTGTTCACCACGGAGCTGATCGTCAGCGAACTGGTCACCAACGCCATCCGCCACGCGGCCGGGCCGATCACCCTCCGCCTGATCCGGGAGCACGCGCTGATCTGCGAGGTCTCCGACGGCAGCAGCACCTCGCCCCGCCTGCGTCACGCCCGCACCACGGACGAGGGCGGACGGGGTCTGCTGATCGTCGCGCAGCTCACCCGGCGCTGGGGCACCCGCTACACGGCGGAGGGCAAGGTCATCTGGGCAGAGCAGGCCGCGCCCTCGAGCCCGCCGCCCGCGCCTCCACCGGCCCGGTGACGTGAGCTGTCTGCCGGCGAAGGACCGGGTCGTCTCCCCCGGGACGACCGTCTCGGCACCGGTGCCGGTGACCGTCACGCAGCCGGTGAAGCCCTCATTCCAGCGGTTTGGGGCGTAGCCGGCCGCGCACCCGGCCGGGGCATCGTCCCGGGCACGTCCGACCCGGCAGATCCTCTCGCCCGTGTTCCGCCCGGCCGGTCATCACCGCTTCGTCCTGCGCCGGCGGCACCGCCGTGCCACCGTGGTGATCGACGCCGGGACCGGCGAGCGCATCGACGTGCTGCCCGGCCGCACGGCCGACACCCTCCAGTCGTGGCTGCGCGAGCATCCGGGTGCCGGGGGCGTGTGCCGCGGCGGCTCGGCCACGGCTACACCCGCAACGACTGAGCGACGGCCACGGAAGGCGTTCCGTGCGCACGGCACCGGAGCACGACGTCAAGCGGCGCCGTGCGCACGGGAACGACTCGTCCGGCATCAGCCGTGCACGGCGCAGCACGGGTGTGGGTCGGGCAGGTCGAAGGGGAGGTAACCCCCGCGGGCCGGCACCAGCTTCAGCACCAGCACACCGGCCCGCCATTCCGGGCGCAGATGGCTCCGGGTGTCCAGCTCGGCCGTCGGATCGGCCGGGGTGCCGCCGAGCACCTCGACCGCGGTGACGGCGCTTCGCTCCAGCAGTTCTCCGACGGTGAGCACCGTCGGCAGCCCGGCCGATCCGGGGAAGACCACCGCCCGCCCCCCGGTACGGGCGGTGCCCTCCGCCGCGGCGGCGCGGGCGGCGGTCCAGTCCTCCGGCGCCGCTCCGTACCCGTCCGTGGTGTCCGGGAGCGGCAGCCGGCGGTTTCCCAGCACGGCGCGTACACCCGCGGGCAGTGCACCGGGGGAGCCGCCGGCCGCGGCGAGGCGGTCCAGGGCCGCCTCGGCCGCCGCCGCGTCCGGCAGCGCCAGGGACAGCGAGACCCGGCCGGGCGCGTCCGGCACCCGGTGGGTGCAGGCGAAGGCGGTCTCCGGCAGCGGCAGGTGCCGCGCCAGGGCGTGCAGCAGGTGGTCGGCCCCGCGCAGGCTGCCGGGGCCGGGGTCCAGACCGATCACGGTGCCGGCCGGAACGCCGGTCGGGACGGTTCCGCTCATGTGGGGATCACCCACATGGGGTTGGAGTAGAACCACAGGTCCAGCCACGGGTCGGCATCGCCCACCACGTCCAGTGCCGGGCCGTGCGGGTCCACCTCCGGGCCGCCCAGGCCGGGCTGGCTGCGGTTGCCGTCGGTGCCGCGCAGGCGCACGTACAGCGGGCCGCTCACCCTGCCCAGGTCGCAGGTCAGCCGCACACTGCCGGTGGACCTGCCCACCTCGAAGGACTCGACCACCCGGGTGTTCGGGGCGCTGAGGGCGTCCGGGTCGGAGGCCGGACCGGTCACCGCGCCCCGGATGACGTCCACTCGGGCCAGGACGGGTGTGAACTGTGCCCAGTTGGCGCCGTTGGCCAGCGCGATGTCGACGACCAGCTCCACCCGGGCACCGCGCCTGACCTGGAGCATCCCGCCCAGGGTGACGGACTTGCCGCCGCTGCGCAGCCGCGCGTCCAGACCGGAGATCAGACCACCGTGGTCCACCCACACCCGGCCCTCGCGCAGGCCCTCCATCACCGCCGCGTAGGAGAAGTCGCGGGCGCCGACATGGGTGCGGCTGTACTGGCCGGGCCAGAAGTCGCCGGCGGTCAGGTTGGGCCCGCCGGAGTACACCGGATCGCCGTGGTGGCCGTTGGTGTTGAAGTCGGTGTCCGCCGGGCGCCTGGACAGATCACCCCAGTTGACGTGGGAGTCGGAGTTGGCAGTGATCCACCAGGGCTTGCCCTCGGCCAGCAGACTGTCCCACAGGCCGCCGACCGTGGCGGTCATCCAGTCGAACCCGCCCCAGGTGCGGTAGCTTTCCGCCGGGTAGCCGGGCCATGAGTCGTCGCCGGGGGCCCCGCCGTAGTAGCCGCGGGCGCTGCCGGGGCCGTGCGGGGCGGGGATGCCGGCGGCCTGGTGGCCCGGAGCCCCCTCCATGCCGATCGCGATGGCGGGCTGGGCGTCGCGCCAGCCGCGTATCTCGTGCGGGGAGTCCACGCCGCGCCGGGCCGGGTGATTGGCGAGCATCAGCGCGTCCTTGATCTTCCTGTGGCGTACCTGCCGGGCCAGGAAGTCCAGGCCGGCGATGGCCAGGGCCTCGTTCTGCGGACTGCTGCCGCTGGTGCCGGTGACGCCGCCGTCGTAGTCGGCCTCGAACTGCTTGAGGACCGAGACCTCGCCGGCCCCGGGGTGGACGAAGACAGTGCCGTGCTCGGCTCCGGGGATGTTCCACTCCAGTCCTTGGAAGACCAGGGAGTCGGAGAACTCGGCGCGGGCCCGTCTGATGTCGGGATTGACCTTCTCCACGCCGATGCGGACGTGGTTGGCGTTGCCGTGGTCGGTGATGACCATCCAGTCAAGGCCGTGGCGGGCGCCGTTGCGCACCTGGTCGGCCACCCGGTACATGCCGTCAGAGCTGTACTGGGTGTGGATGTGGTGGTCGCCGGCCAGCCAGAGCAGCTTGCCGTTGCTCCTGCTCCCACCGGAGGCAGCGGCAGCGGCGGGGGCGGCCACCCCGGGGAGGACGTTCGCGCCGGCGATGCCGGCCCCGAGCAGACCCGCCCGGCGCAGGATGCCGCGCCGCGACAGCTGCTCGGGGGTCAACTCGCCGTCGGGCACGGACTGGTCCATGGCCGCGGGCAGCGGGCCGGGCGCGGCCTCTCCACCGTGGTGGTGATGCGGGTGGGAGTGATCGTGGTGGTGTCCGGTACCCATGGGCGCTCCTGAGTTGTTCCAGGCCTCGGCGGTTGCCGAGGGGAACACTCGGGAGGGCAGATGAACGCCGAATGGCACCGGGCTGGCCTGGGGACGCAGTTTGCGCGTCGTTGTCATATGCGCCAGGCCCATACGGGACATGCCGCCGGCCACGCCCCCTCGCCCGTCGCCCGGCCACCGGGCGTTCCCGGCCGGGTGGGGGCGGTCGCCGCGGCGCGGCACCCAGATGGGCGGGACAGCACACCGCGCCCGTACTGAGCCGGGTGAGGTGCGGTGAAGACAGCATCGGTGACGGGTATGCGGCCGGGCGGCTCGTGCCGACCCAGTCGGCCGGGCTCCTTCCGGCGGGGCCGGCGGCCCTCTTCCAGGTCCCGGCCATCCGCACCGTTTTCGACGGTCAAATGTCTGTACGCGATCAACACGCCGGTGTACGGTCACGGGTCGATGGAACTTGGGAGCGCTCCCATTCGGTATATCCGCTCCGCTTCGCACGAGGAGAAACGCTGTGAAACGCTTACTGGCCATAGGGGCGAGCTGCGCGACGGTCCTGGGCCTGACGACACTCGCCGGCCCCCAGGCGGCGGCCGCCACCGGCTGCAGGGTCGACTACACGATCACGAACCAGTGGTCGGGCGGCTTCCAGGCCGGGGTGAAGGTCACCAACCTGGGTGATCCCGTCAGTGGCTGGGTCCTCAAATGGACCTGGCCCGACGGCGGGCAGAAGGTCGTCCAGGGCTGGAACGCCACCTGGTCGCAGTCCGGCTCCACGGCCAGCGCCACCAACGTCGACTGGAATCGCACCCTGGCCACCGGCGGCACCACCGACCTGGGCTTCACGGGCTCGTTCACGGGCGCCAACCCGAAGCCCACCGCGTTCACGCTCAACGGTGTGGCCTGTACGGGCTCCATCGGCGGCGAGGAGCCCCCGCCCGACCCGGATCCCGATCCCGGCCCGGGCACCGGTACCCCGGTCGGCATCAACGGGCAGCTCAAGGTCTGCGGCGTGAACCTGTGCAACCAGTACAACCGCCCCATCCAGTTGCGCGGCATGAGCACGCACGGCATCCAGTGGTTCGGCAAGTGCTACAACAACGCCTCCCTGGACGCGCTGGCGCAGGACTGGAAGTCGGACCTGTTCCGCATCGCCATGTACGTGCAGGAAAGCGGCTACGAGACCGACCCGGCGGGCTTCACCAGCCGCGTGAACAGCTACGTCGACATGGCCGAGGCGCGCGGCATGTACGCAATGATCGACTTCCACACACTGACGCCGGGCGACCCGAACTACAACCTCGACCGCGCCAAGACCTTCTTCGCGTCGGTCGCCGCCCGCAACGCCGCCAAGAAGAACGTGATCTACGAGATCGCCAACGAGCCCAACGGCGTGAGCTGGACGGCCATCAAGAACTACGCCGAGCAGGTCATCCCGGTCATCCGGGCCGCCGACCCGGACGCCGTCATCATCGTCGGCACCCGCGGCTGGTCCTCGTTGGGAGTCTCGGACGGCTCCAACGAGACGGAGGTCGTCGACAACCCGGTCAACGCCACCAACATCATGTACGCGTTCCACTTCTACGCCGCGAGCCACAAGGACAACTACCGCGCCACGCTGAGCCGGGCGGCCACGAAGCTGCCGCTGTTCGTCACCGAGTTCGGTACGGTGAGCGCCACCGGCGGCGGAGCGATGGACCGCGCGAGCAGCGTGGCCTGGCTGGACCTGCTCGACCAGCTGAAGATCAGCTACGCGAACTGGACCTACTCGGACGCGAACGAGAGCAGCGCGGCGTTCAAGCCCGGCACCTGCAACGGCAGCGACTACAGCAGCAGTGGTGTGCTGACCGAGTCCGGTGCGCTGCTGAAGAGCCGGATCAGCACCCCCGACACCTTTCCGGTCGGCTGATCCACCCGCTGACCTACTCGGGTCAAGTCCTGAAGGGTCCTGAAGTGACGTTTGGGGAGCGCTTTCAACCCGGGAGCGCTCCCGCCAAGCCCTGGGGCCGCCCGCGTCGGCGCGAAACCCGCAGCCGCGTTGTCACCTCCGTGAAAGCGGGCGCGTCACTGGCCCGTCCCGCAGGGAGATGGAAGGCGAGGGGCCGGTCGACCGTCTGTGGCAGGCGTTTCTGCGGCGCTTCGACATCGAGCACACCTTCCACCTGTTCAAACAGACCCTGGGCCGGACCTGCCCGAAGACCCGCACCCCCGAAGCCGCCGGCGGCCGTGGGAGAAGCCGACCGTGCCCGACAGGCTCACCCCCGCCCGCGTCCGTCGCGACTTTCGGCACCTGCGGCCGAAGGCCGCCTTCCCGGCCGGAGCACCGAAATCCTCCCGGCCCGGCCCGGGAAGGCGGCCTTCGGCCGCGGGAACAACCAGCCCACCGCACGCCATGACGTGCACACCGTCCGCAAACCCGGCCCCACAAAACGACGCGCGAAGAAGTCAACGACTCCGCGTCCTCGCCGCACAGGTCAAAGACCGCACCCGCAACACCTGAGACGCAGCCCCCCGGGAAACACGAAAGGCAAGGAGAGCCCTCTCCTTGCCACACTCAACTTATAGCGCACCGGGGGGCTTGCCACAAGGCCCCCGACAGGGCGGAGAATCGGCGGCCGATGCCCGACAACCTGCGGAAATGAGGGGCGCGACGTGTGCGTGCGGTGGTCGACGTGTGTGGGGAGCGGCGGTGCGGTGGTCCCGGGAGGCGGCGCTATGAGCGAGCAGTACGTGGTGGACCTCGGAGAGGTCGCCGGGGCCCGGGTCGCGGCCGTCGGCGGCAAGGCGGCGCACCTGGGTGAGTTGTCGCGGATCGAGGGGATCCGGGTGCCGGCCGGCTTCTGCGTGACGACGGACGCATTCAGGCGGGTCGTGGCGCACGTGCCGTCGATCGACGAGCAGCTCGACGAGCTGGCGCGGGCCGACCCGGACGACCGGGAGACGATCCGCACGCTCTGCGCGCGGCTCCGCCGTGCCATCGAGGAAGCCGCCGTCCCGGGCGACGTCGCGGAGGCCATCACCCTCGCCCTCGCCCGGTTCGGCGAGCGGGCCGCCTACGCCGTCCGCTCCAGCGCGACGGCGGAGGACCTGCCGACGGCATCCTTCGCCGGCCAGCAGGACACCTACCTGAACGTCGTGGGGCCGGCGGCGGTCCTGGAGCACGTGAGCCGTTGCTGGGCCTCGCTGTTCACCGAACGGGCCGTCACCTACCGGTTCGGGAAGGGCATCGACCACCGCACCGTCCGCATGGCCGTGGTCGTGCAGCGGATGGTCTTCCCTGAGGCGTCCGGCATCCTGTTCACGGCCGACCCCGTCACGGGGCACCGGAAGACCGCCACCGTGGACGCCGGGTTCGGCCTCGGCGAGGCCCTGGTCTCCGGACTGGTGAACCCGGACGTCTTCAAGGTGCAAGACGGCGAGATCGTCGACAAGACGATCGTCGCCAAACGGCGCGCCGTCCACGCCCTGCCGACCGGCGGCACGCGGGACGTCGCCGTCGACGCCCCGCGGCAGGAGCAGCCGGCGCTGACGGATGCCCAGGCAGTGCGGCTCGTACGGCTCGGGCGGCGGATCGAAGCGCACTTCGGCCGTCCCCAGGACATCGAATGGTGCCTGGACGGCGACGACTTCCACATCGTGCAGAGCCGGCCCATCACCACGCTGTTCCCCGTCCCCGAGGCCGACGACCGGGAGAACCGCGTCTACGTCTCCGTCGGGCACCAGCAGATGATGACCGACGCCATGAAGCCCCTCGGCCTCTCACTGTGGCGGATGACGGCCATGGCCCCCATGCGGGAGGCCGGCGGGCGGCTGTTCGTGGACGTCACCCCGCACCTGGCCGCACCCGCGAGCCGCGCCGCCCTCCTGGACATGATGGGGCGGGAAGACCCGCTGATCACGGACGCGCTGCAGACACTCCTCGACCGCGGCGACTTTCTCCCGCCGCTCCCCGCAGACACGAAACCCGGCGGGCCACCGGCCGGCGGCGCCCCCGCCCCGATCGACACCGATCCGGCCCTCGTCACCGAACTGGTCGGGCGCAGCCAGGCGTCCGTCGCCGCGCTGGAGCGCGACATCCGCACGAAGAGCGGACCGGAGCTGTTCGACTTCCTGCTGGAGGCCTTCGAGGAGCACAAACGCGTCCTCGGTGATCCGCTGAGCATGCGGGTGATCATGGCGGGCATGGAGGCCACCTGGTGGCTCAACGACCGCTTGCGGGACTGGCTGGGGGAGAAGAACGCGGCCGACACGCTCACGCTGTCCGCCCCCGGCAACGTCACCTCTCAGATGGGGCTGGCGCTGATGGACGTCGCGGACGCCGTCCGCCCGCATCCGGAGGTGGTGGCGTTCCTGCAGGGCGTCGAGGACGACGACTTCCTCGATGACCTGGCGAAACTCCCGGGCGGACCCGAAGCGCGCGATGCCGTCGAGGCCTACCTCGACCGCTACGGGATGCGCTGCGTCGGCGAGATCGACATCACCAGGCCGCGCTGGCGGGAACAGCCCGCCGCCCTCGTGCCCGCGATCCTCGACAACGTCCGCAACTTCCCGCCGGGCGCCGCCGCACGGCGTTTCGAGGAAGGCCGGCGGAAGGCGCTGCGGAAGGAACAGGACGTACTGTCCCGCCTGCGGGCCCTGCCGGACGGGGAGCGCAAGGCCGACGAGACCAAGCGGATGATCGACCGGATGCGCACCTTCATCGGATACCGGGAGTACCCGAAGTACGGCATCGTCAGCCGCTACTTCGTCTACAAGCGGGCCCTGCTCGCCGAGGCCGAACGGCTCGTGCGGGCCGACGTGCTCGCCGGGAAGGAGGACGCCTTCTACCTCACCTTCGAGGAACTGCACGAGGCCGCGCGCTCGCACCGGGCGGACACCGAGCTGATCCGGCAGCGCAAGGACGCGTTCCGTGCGTATCAGGCGCTGACTCCGCCCCGGGTGCTCACCTCGGACGGTGAAGCCGTCAACGGGGCGTACCGACGCGACGACGCACCGGCCGGTGCCCTGCCGGGCCTGCCGGTCTCCGCCGGGACCGTCGAAGGGCGGGCCCGCGTGATCCTGGACATGGCGCAGGCCGATCTCGAAGAGGGCGACATCCTGGTCACCGCCTACACGGATCCGAGCTGGTCGCCGCTGTTCGTCGGGATCGCGGGCCTGGTGACGGAGGTGGGCGGCCTGATGACCCATGGCGCGGTCATCGCCCGGGAGTACGGCCTGCCGGCGGTCGTGGGCGTGGAACGGGCCACCCGCCTGATCCAGGACGGCCGGCGGATCCGCGTCCACGGCACCGACGGCTACATCGAGCTGCTCTCCTGACCGGCGGCGCCCCGGGAGGGCGCCTTCTCCCCGGCCGGCCCTTCGGTGATCCCGGCCAGGCCCGCGCCGCCGCCACCAGGAACGCGTCACCGCCTACCCGGCCCGCTGACGCTCCCATCGGTCGTCAAGCGGTCTGGAGCCAGTCGCGGTAGCCGTCGGTGAGGTCGGCGCCGCCGCGGGCGCCTCGCCCGGCGGGCCGTCACCGGTTCCGTCCTGGCCTCGGTCACCGCGCTGCTCCTGGGCCTCTCCACGCCCGCCCACGCCGGAGGGCCTTACATCTGGGCCCCGGCCGGCAGCATCGGCAGGCGACTGACGATCCGCGTCAGGGACCTCGGGGTCAGGCACTCGAAGGGAGGGACGCCCTTCGAGTGCCTGACCAGCGGGCAGACCTTCACCGTCGAGCACGTCGACCTGGAGTTCGGCAGCGAGTGGGTCTACGGCTACGCCCGGAGCAACGTCAACGCCCGCGATTACGTCCAGGACGGCTGGTCCTGCAGCAGTTGACGGCACCGGCCGACTTCCGGAACAGGCCCGGTCCAGGTCACTCGCACCTCTGCCGATTCAGGCCGCGGACGGGCATCGGATGAGGGACGTGCCCGGGAGAGCCATGGTCCGGCAAGCGGCTCACGAGTCACCCCGACCGATGCCCTGCCGCACGCTGCGGGCAGCCGGCCCTCCCACGCACCGCTGCCGCCATACGGGTCAGCGGTTCGGTCCGAGGGTACCCCGGCCGCTCACGGCCCGAAGTAGCCGTCGAAGTTCCGCGAGAACTCCCAGCCGCCGTAGCGGTCCCAGTTGATCGACCACGTCATCAGTCCGCGCAGGTCGGGCCAGGTGCCGTGCGTCCGGTAGGTGCCGCAGGCCGTGCCCTTGGTGAGGCAGTCCAGCGCCTTGGTGACCTCGGCGGGGCTGGTGTGCCCGCCACCGGCCTGGCTGGTCGCGGGCAGGCCGATCGCCACCTGCGAGGGCTTCAGCGGAGGGAAGACCTTGTCCGGGTCGCCCGCGACGGGAAAGCCCGTCAGCAGCATGTCGGTCATCGCGATGTGGAAGTCGGCGTTGCCCATGGTGTGGTACTGGCCGTCCAGTCCCATGATCGGGCCGGAGTTGTAGTTCTGGACGTGCAGCAGCGTCAGGTCGTCGCGCAGGGCGTGGATGACCGGCAGGTACGCTCCGGCGCGCGGGTCCTGGCCGCCCCACCGCCCCGATCCGTAGTACTGGTGGCCCAGTTGCACGAAGAAGGTCTCGGGGGCCATGGTGAGGGTGAAGTCCTCACCGTAGCGGGCCTTGAGGGTCCTCAGCGCCGAGATCAGGTTGACGATGACGGGGCTCCTGGGGTTCTCGAAGTCGGTGTCGCCGTCGTCCAGGGACAGGGAGTGTCCCTCGAAGTCGATGTCGAGGCCGTCGAGGCCGTACTCGTCGATGATCGCCGCGACCGAGCGGACGAAGGCGTCGCGTGCGGCCGTGGTGGTGAGGCGGACCTGGCCGTTCTGGCCTCCGATGGAGATCTGGACCTTCTTGCCCGCCGACTGCTTGGCCTTGATCGCCTGTTTGAACTCCTCTTCCGTCTCCACGTTCGGGCACTCGCTCGGCGGGCAGAGCGCGAAGCGGATGTCACCGGAGGTGGTGGAGGTGGGCTCGCCGAAGGCGAGGTTGATGACGTCCCAGGTGTCGGGGACGTCGGCCATGCGCGTATAGCCGGAGCCGTTGGCGAAGCTGGCGTGGAGGTAGCCGACGAGGGCGTGGCGTGGCAGGCCCGTGCCGGGGTTGTCGCCGCCGTCGCCCGCCCGGGCGGTGGTGGCGGTGACGGGGGCGGACTTCGCCGACTCGCCGGCGCCGTTGACCGCGCTGACGCGGAACTCGTAGGAGGTGGCGGCCGCGAGCCCGGTGACGGTCGCCGAGGTGCCCTGCACCGACAGGGCCTTCGCCCCGTCCCGGTAGACGGTGTAGCCGGTGGCGCCGGCGACCGCGTTCCAGTTCAGGGTGACCGAGGAGGAGGTGGTCGTGCCGACGGTGGGTGCGCCGGGAGCGGCCGGGGGCTCGGGGTCGGGGTCGGGGTCGCCCGGGTCGCCGCCGGGGCCGGTGAGGGAGAGGTCGTCGGCCAGGTAGGCGCTCTGGCCGTACCAGCCGTGGGTGTGGACGGTGACCGAGGTGGTGTTCGGGCCGGTGGTGAAGGAGGTCTTCAGCTGCTGCCAGCCGGAGGAGCCCGGGGTCCAGGTGGAGACGTCGGTGGTGCCGGTGCCGGATGCGCCGAGGTAGACGTAGGAGCCCTGTACCCAGGCGCTCAGTTCGTACTTCGAGTCCGGCTGTACGGTCACGGTCTGGGAGCACTTGGCGTTGTCGCTGCCGGCGGGGGTGGCCTTCAGCGCGGCGGTGCCGCCGTGGACCGGGGAGGAGACGGTCGTGCCGCTGCCGGCGGAGCAGGTCCAGCCGCTCAGGCCGGACTCGAAGCCGGCGTTGCGCACCAGGTTCGGCTCGGCGGCGTATGCGCCGTGGCCGTCGAGCGTGGTGGCGCCGCCGGCGAGGAGGGCGACGCACGCCGCGGAGGCGACTCCCGCACGGATGCGGAGGGGTTTCGTTCTGCTGGTCTGTGCGGAGGGACGGTCCATGGCTGTCTCCGTACGTCGGGGACGGTGGGGGAGCGCGTTGCGGGTGGCACGGCGACACCGCACTCCAGGAAAATGGTTCAGACCAATAAGGTTGTCAAGGGTTTCGGCACCGGCCGCCGCCATCCCGGCCCCCGGCACGATGACGTGGGTACCGGGGCCTCGGGGTGCGGAACCGGTTCGGGGCGAGCGGCGAAGTACCTGGGAAAACCCGCTTCCTCGGGCACTGTTCACGGATGAGAGGAGCCGCCGTTGACCGCGGAACCGGGCACGGAGGCGAGCCGGCGCGGCGACGCCCGGGTGATCGAGCGGTCCCAGGACGAGCCGGAGGCCTTCGCGGAACTCTTCGACCGGCACTCCGCCGCGGTACACCGCTACGTGGCGCGTCGGCTCGGCACACAGGCCGCGGACGATCTGACGGCCGACACCTTCGCCGCCGCTTTCCAGCAGCGCCACCGCTACGACACGGGCCGGGCCGACGCCCGGCCGTGGCTGTTCGGTATCGCCACCAACCTCGTCGGCCGACACCGGCGCGCCGAGGCACGCCGTTTCAGGGCGCTGTCCCGGCTCCCCGCCCCGGTCGACCATGGCCAGGGCGTCGCCGAGCCGGCCACCGCACGGGCCGACGCCTTCCTCGTCGGCCACCGGCCGGCAGCCGCCCTGGCCGCGCTCCCGGCTCCTGGCCGCGATGCGCGGCACGGAACGGGCAGGCACCGCCTGGCCGGACGCCACGACCCAGCCGACCCCGGCCCCGCGCCGCCGCTGGGTGCTGCGCGCCGCGCTCGGCGGTGTGCTGACCGCAGCGGTCGCAGCCGTCCCTGAGCCGGACGGCAGGCGCGCTTTCGGTGGCCGGGACGGGGACGCCGACGCTGTTCACGGAGGTCGGCAAGGGCACCGAGGACGCCGAGCCCTCGCTGCTGACGCAGGTCCGGAACGGAGGGGACGGCGAGTGATCCCGGCGGTCCGCCCTCGCTCGGCTGCCGACAGCGCGGGCGGCGCCTGGCTCGTTGTGCGGGTGTGGACGACGAACGGAGGGTTCTGGAACGGTGGCCGTATGGGGCGGGGCAGCACCGTCGCGCGCTGAGGTCCCGCACCGAGGCCGCCCTCGCCCGGCGCCTGGGGCGGCGACAAGGCCGTCAGCGTGGCCCGCTCCGGCGACCTCCGACGGGACCAGGCGGTGCGACGGCTGGTGCCGCCCCGTAGGCTGCCGCCATGACCGAGATCCAGACCCCGACGCCCCGCGACGCCTTCGAGCTGCTCATGGCCGGTAACCAGCGCTTCGTCGCCGGCACCCCCGAGCACCCGAACCAGGACGCCACCCGCCGCACCGAGATCGCACCGTCCCAGCAGCCGTTCGCCGTGCTGTTCGGATGTTCCGACTCCCGGCTGGCCGCCGAGATCATCTTCGACCGCGGCCTGGGCGACCTGTTCGTGGTCCGCACCGCGGGCCATGTCGCCGGTACTGAAGTCCTCGGGTCCATCGAGTTCGGCGTGAGCGTCCTCAACGCGCCCTTGGTCGTCGTGCTCGGCCACGACTCGTGCGGCGCCGTCGCCGCGGCGTGCTCCGCACTGGAGAACGGTCAGACGCCGGGCGGCTTCGTCCGTGACGTGGTCGAACGGGTGACCCCGAGCGTACTGGCTGCCCGCGCCTCCGGACGCGAGAAGGCCGAAGAGATCCTGGCCGGGCACATCGAGAACACCGTGGACCTGCTGCTGGAACGCTCCCGCGTCCTGGCCGAGCGGGTGGCCGCCGGCCGCCTCGGTGTCGTGGGCCTGTCCTACCGGCTGGCCGACGGCAGTGCACAGCTCGTCGCCTCTCGCGGCCTCGATGCGGCGGTCCCTGCCGCGTCCTGACCATCCTGGAGCGGTTACGGGACAGCCTTTGGGCGATGTGCTGGTGGCTGGGATGCTGCCGGGTATGGACGCGCAGGAGTTCGGGCCCGGCCGGATCCGCCCCGCCGATCACGCCGGCCTGCTCTCCGGGCCTGCCTGCCGGGAGCCGGTGGGCCGTACCACCGGAGGGGCTGCTGATGGCTGAGCCCGCACCCGTCGCCTGGCCTCCTGTGCCGGTCAGGACCGGGCGGCTGGTGCTGCGCGCGTCCGAGGCCGGGGACCGCGCGGCGTTCATCGAGCTGTTCGCCTCGCCGGAGGTGGGCGCCTACATCGGTGGCCCCCGATCGCGCGATGAACTCGAGCGCACCGTGCCCGCGGTGCCCGGGCGGCGCCCCGGCCTGTTCGTGGTCGAGCGCGACGGGACGATGATCGGCATGGTCACGTTCGACCGGCGGGGTGCGGAGCGACCGGGGCACATCCGTGCGGAGGCCGGGGAGGCCGAGCTCGGGTACCTGTTCCTGCCGCGGGTGTGGGGATGCGGATACGCCGCCGAGGCGTGTGCGGCGGCGCTCGGCTGGTTCGCCGCCGCGTATCCCGGCGAGCCGGTGGTGCTGTGCACTCGGACGGTCAACGCCCGCGCGGTGCGTCTCGCGGTGAGGCTGGGGTTCACCGAGGTGGAGCGGTTCCGGGAGTGGGGCGCCGAGCAGTGGTTCGGCGTGTGGTCCCCGGCCCCGCCGCCCGGTCGAGCCGGTGCCCGGCAGCGCGCGGCTGCCGGCCGCCGCTTGACCCCGTAGAGCATGCCGGAGGGGAGGGGTACAGGGACGGGCTCGGAGGCCACGCCGTCCACCAGCCCCGGCCGTTTCCGACGAAGGCCATGGCCGTGCCCGTCCCGCACCGCCGCCCCCGCTCGTGCCATCGCCTCTGCCCGGTGCTGGTGTGCGGCCGTGGCCCGGGACCGAGGGGCAGTGAAGACTGTCCCTCGTACCGTACGGCCGGAGTTGCCTGGCCCCGGCGGTGCGGTGCGGTCGGCGGCGTGCCGCTGACCTCCGACGAGGAGATCCGCTCCCGTGAGGAGCCGGCCGCTTCTGTCCGCGCGCTGCACCAGGAGTGTCTGTCCCGGGGCGGGGAGTGGAACAACTCCACCCTGGAGGACTTCCTTCAGGCTCTGGCGGCGTGGATGGAGGACTCCCCGGGCTGGTATCGCAGTGCGGGTGAGGATCTGCCCGACGGCGGTGACCGGACCTGTCCGGTCCGGGCGCTGCGGGCGGTTCCCAGATACGAAGGCCATGTCCGACCGTACATCCCCCAAGCTCCCGCAGCGCTTCCAGCTGCTCCCCGCTGAGATCGCCCGCCGGGCCGGGGCCCTCGACGACGGCGGCCTCGTCACGTGTGGAGGCGTCACCTCCGGTACCGGCCCGGCGACCCGGCCCCCATCACCGCGGATCCGGAGCCGACGCGCCGGGACGCACGCGTCAAGGCGCGACCGGTCGCGGACGGCCGCGGACGGATCCCACCGCGTCGCGCGCCGCCGGTACGCACACCTGGGCCAGCGTCGTCGCCAGGGACTGCCAGACGTGGGCTGCCAGGTCCAGGTTCCTCGAGCCCGCGGCCTGGTGACCGAGCTGTTCCAGGGTCGTGATGCCCTCGTCGACGCGCCCGTCCAGGATGGTCAGCCGGCCTTCGAGGACGAGCAGCCGTGCCCGGTCCCGGTAGGGCAGTCGCAGTCCGTCGTCGGACAGCAGGGCGCGGCACAGCGCCCGGGCCTCGTCCAGTTCTCCCTGGTGGAAGGCCAGATGGGCGCGCAACGCGCGCAACTCCTGCACCTGTAACGGTGTGCCGGTCAGTTCGATGACCGCCTCGGCCTCGTCCAGCCAACGCCGTGCCGCCTCCAGCCGAGGCGGTGACATCTCGAGCGCGGCGGCGGTCGCAGCGGTGCGAAGGCGTGTCCACAAGGCCAGGTCGTCCCGGCTCCGGAGCAGGCTCAGTGCCGTCTCCAGGCGGTTCTGGGCGGTGGCGTGGTCGCCTTGGCGGTGACTGACCAGGGACGCGGCCCACAGGGCCTCGGCCGTCTGGGAGGCCGTGGCCGCGGGAAGCAGGTCCCGCTCCAGTTCGTGGACGTACCGGTCGGCCGCGTCGAGTCGGCCCATTTCGGTCTCGACGCCGATCAGCACCACGAGCGCGGCCATGGTGTCGGCCGCCTGCAGGTCTTCCTCGCGGGCGATCGCCAGCGCGGTCACGGCCGCCGACTCCGCCGTGCGCAGGTCGCCCAGGGCCCGAAGGCAGCGCGCGTACTGGATGTTCGTCCTCGCGCGCAGTTCCGGTGCCGCCAGGAACTCGCTCAACTCGATGAGCTCGCGGAGTCGGCCGCGCTCCCTCTCATAGTCGCCGTTGCTGTTGTCGACGCGGCTGAGCAGCCACAGCGCGTGCCAGCGGTCGGTGGGTTCGGCGCGCTCGTCGTCCCGCAGCGCGCGGAGCAGGCCGACGGTGCTGTCCGCGCCGGGTGGCGCCGAGGATGCGGCGGCGAGCGCGTGACCGAGGGAACCGCCGCCCAACGGCTCGCTCAGCGCGGACACATCGACGCCGAGCCGCTGGGCGAGGTAGGTGACGGCGCGCGGGGTGGGCCGGCGTTCACCGGACTCCAGCCGTGACAGGTACCCCGTCGACATGCCCTCGCCGACGACCGCCGCCTGGCTGAGCCCTCGTTCGAGTCTGAGCTTCCTCAGCCGTCGCCCGAAGTGCGGCTGCCCGAGCATTCCCACCCTCTGATCCTCTGAGGTCACCGTGAGTCCGCTCCCTTCCACGTGTTTCGCGGGCGGCGTGCGGAAGTTGTCCGTATTTTATGAACCGCCGACGGCGGGGGCAACACAGTTGCAACCGCGAGACATCCAGGTAATTTGCCGGTTTTTCCCCTGCCCGTTACCTTTCCGGCCTCTCGGGAGTTGGTCGCGGCCGTCCGGAATAAGGCCCGGATAAAAAGATTTGGCAATGCGCCGGTCTCATCAGGCAAACCCTTGCCAAGGGCGTTGCCCGGCTTTAGCCTGCAAAGTGCTGCCGACCTGATGCGACCTCGCCCCTCGTCTCCGGAGGTTTCCGTGCCCCCTCGCGCCCATTCGGGCTCGTTATGGAGGTCGACCACACGGCTGGTCGCGACAGTCGCGTCTGGATCCGGAGGTGTTGACAGACGCTTCCGCGGTCGCGGCGTCCGCTCCGGAAGTCCACACGGGCATGGTGGTGCCTCCTGAGGACATCAAGAGGGCAACCCGAGGGACTAAGAGCCCTGACAACGTTATCCGATGGTCGTGACGCGATCCCAGCCCCCCACGCGCACAGAAGGGCGCTACGTCTGTGGCCACCACGAGCAGCACCGCCTCCCTCCCCTCTTCCCTTTCCTCCCCCGGCCCCCGAAAGGCAGCCGCTGACTCCGCCGTCCAAGCCGTGCCGCAGGACGCCCGTGACAGCCGGCGGCGTCGCACCTACACGACCCACGCCTCCACCCGGGGCACCACCGTCGCCGCCGCGGAGGAGGAATTCGCCGGGGCGTTCGGCCTGAGTCCGGGCGCGATCTGCGGCCGTGACCTCTGCGACCTCCTCCTCGCACCGCCGCCCGCGAGCCTGCGGCACCGGTTCACCGATCTCACCGAAGGCCGGTCGAACCGGTTCACGGAGCGGGTGACCGGCCGGGACGGTGCCGGCCGGACCTTCTCCGCGAACCTCACGGCCATAGCGGTCGCCGGCCCCGACGGTCCGGCCGGACTGGTCATCCTGCTCCGCCACATCGGGGACGCCGATCCGGCGGAGTCCAGCGGCCTGCAGACACTCAGCGAGATCGACGCGCGCGTACTCGAAGGAGTGGCGGGCGGCGCGTCGACGGTGCAGTTGGCCAGTCGCCTCTACATGAGCCGTCAGGGAGTCGAATACCGGGTGGGGCGGCTGCTGCGCAGGTTCGACGCTCCCAACCGCCCCGCACTCGTGGCGCGCGCCCATGGGCTGGGCATGTTCGCCATGGGGCAGTGGCCACCGCGCGTCCTGCCGGATTTCGTCGAGTAGCCGCTCCGTGGCCCCCCTCCGAGGCGGCTGCCGACGGTGCACACCGTCGGCAGCCGCCTCGGCACCGGTGGCCTGCGCCGGCCGGGCCCGGCCGGTAAGGACTAGGCGGCCGAGGGCAGCCAGGCCTCCCGGAACCGGCAGCGGGCCCGGTGCAGACGGGACCGGACCGTCCCTATCGGCAGGGAGAGGACCCGCGCCATCTCCTCCTCGTTGAGCCCGTAGGCGCGCAGGGTGAGCACCTGCCGGTGGGAGGTGGAGAGTCGTTCCAGTACGTCGCTGATGTGCACGGCGTCCAGCGGGTTGGCCTCCTGGCCCGGGTCGACCTGCACGTAGGTTCCTTCGTCACCCGCGCGTTTCGCGGTGCGGACGGCCTCGCGGAGCGTCACCGCACGCACCCAGCCGTAGAACGCGGCCGGCTCGCGCAGGGTGCGCAGACCGCGGTAGACGGCGAGGAGCGCCTCCTGGGTGGCGTCGGCGCCGTCGTCGTGGGTGACGGACCGGCAGAGGCGGGCGACGTACGGCGTGATCTCGGTCAGCAGGTGGTTCATCGCCTGCTCGTCGCCCGACTGGGCTCGGGGCAGCAGCGCAAGGGGGGTGGGGATATGGCTGACGGTGCTCATGTGGGGGAGTGCTCCTTATGGCAGCCGATGCGGTCGGGCGCGGTGGGCCGGGGTGGCCGTCCTCACCGGGCGTTCGCGGGCGCGGGCAGGGGCTCGGAGACGTCCGTGAGGGCGAGGAGCCCGGTGAGGACGTCGTCGCGGAAAGCCCGCATGAAGGAAGGGCTGAAGCAGGCGGTGAAGTGCGGGAACTCGATGGCGAGCCGCCCCCCGAAGGAGACCACGCACGCCATGACGGGACTGCGGCCCGCCTGCGGGAAGTAGTCCTCACGGGCGGGCACCAGCCGGACGTCGGTGGCGTGCAGTCCGGCCGGCAGCCGGGGACCGGGGACGACGCCCATGTTCGTGGCGATCACGGTGGCCAGTTGCAGGGCCGGGTTCCGGGGGATCTCCGGCGTGATCCGCATCTCGTGATACTGGTCCGCGCGGGCGATGAAGTCGCGCAGCCGGGTGTGGACGGTGCGTGCCAGCGCCGTCGGGTCGGTGTCCGTGGCGACATCGACGGTCTGCAGGTGGGTGGTGACGGCCGGGACCATGACCGAGGCGGGAAGCGGCGGGGACAGCCGGGACCGCAGGTCCACGGGGGACAGGCAGCCGAGTGTGCGGGGGCCGTCGCCCTCCAGACGACGCCGTGCCGTCGTGAGCAGCGAGGCGGCGACGAGGGAGTGCACGGACAGACCCGCCCCGCGCGCGGTCCGCCGCAGCCGGGTGGTGCGCTCCTCGTCGAGGGTCAGCCGGCACACCTCGATGCGTCCGTCGCCGGCCGGTTCCGCGCCCGGCCGGGCGCCGGTGCCGGCCGGACGCGGCACGTCGTAGGGCACGAGCTGGACGGGGTGCCGACGCACCTCCTCGACGCGCCGCTCCAGGTAGGCGGCGGTGGCCGCCGGGTCGGCGTCGGGCAGCAGCCGGCTGACGGGCCGCGGCCAGCCGGGGGAGTCCGCGCCGCCCCCGGGGACGGCGGCGGCCGGGCCGGCCGCGGCCGGCTCCCCCTTGTCCGCGCCGCCCTCGACCAGGGCCCGGTAGTGATCCCAGAGGGTGTTGTGCACGGCGATGCTGCTGTGCCCGTCCGTGACCGTGTGGTCCACGACGAGGACGAACAGATGGCGGTCGCCCTCCGGCGCGCTCACCAGGACCGCGCGGCTGAGCGGGCCTCCGACCGGCAGGGGAGTGTTCAGCTCCGCCGCGTAGGCCTCCTCGCCGCCGGTGCGGGTGATCAGCCGGGGCCGTTCGTCCTCGGCGAGGAGATGCAGCGCGAAGCCCTGGCCGTCCGGCGCGATACGCGCGCGCAGCGTCGGGTGGGTCTGCGCGACGGCGTCGAACGCCGCGGACAGCGCCCCGGCGTCGACCTGTCCGCGCAGGGTGCAGGAGAGCACCGCTCTGCTTCGCTGTCCGACGTACAGCTTCTCGACCGGACACAACGCACGGTGCATACCGCCAGCCATCTTTCCCTCGATCTCATTTTCCGCTTCAGGGGGTGGTGAAACGCCGTCACTGCCGGGGCTCGAGCGCCCGACGCCCGTTCGAGAGTGCAACGCCGGGGGCCGGTGAATCCACCCGCGGCAGAGGGTCGGACGAAAGTCGCGGGAATTCCTTGAAGTCTGCCGGTACCGCCGCTATCCCGGTCCTCGCGTTCTTCAGGGAAATACCTGAATTGCCGGCGCGGGACCGGTCCGGGCTTGATCGGCTTCGGCCCCTCGTCGCACCCTGGGGGCACTTGCAGGACCGGCGGTGGGGCCGTTCCGACCCCACGCTCCCGGTGTGCGCCCCCCCTTCCCCGCTCCGTGGGCCGAGGCCGCACCCCTGTCCGCCCTGCCGGGCCGTCCCGGCCGGGACATCACGACTTGCCACGTGAGGGTTGTGCCATGTCACTCCACGAGGAGTCACTCCGCGAGGACGACCACCAGCCGCTGTCCGGAGCCCAGGAGGGACTCTGGTACGCCGGACGGCTCGCGCCCGACAGCGCCGCGTACAACACCGCGGAGGCGGTGGAGATCCACGGGGCCCTCGACACCGGCCTGTTCGAGAAGGCCCTGCGCCGTACCGTGGGCGAGGCCGACACCTTCGCCCTGCGTTTCCTCGACACGGACGACGGCCCTCGCTGCCACCGGGCGCCGGACGCGGACGACTGGGCACTGCGGCGGATCGACGTCAGCGACGCCGACGGCCCCGAGGACGCTGCCCGGGAGTGGATCCGCACGGACCTCGCGACGCCGGCGGACCTGGACAAGGGGCCACTGTTCTCGCACACCCTGCTCACCCTCGCCCCCGACCGGCACGTCTGGCTGCTGAGGGCCCACCACATCCTGCTCGACGGCTACAGCTACAAGCTCCTCGGCCGCCGCCTCGCCGACACTTACAACGCGCTGGCCGAGGAGCGCGAACCCGCCCCGGCCGTCTTCGCGCCCGTGAGCCGCCTGCAGGCGGACGAGGCGGCCTACCTCGCCTCCGAGCGCTGCGCCCGCGACCGGGCGTACTGGTCCCGGCGGCTGGCCGGACTGCCGGAGCCCGTGCGGCTCACGCGCCGCACCGCCGCCCCCGTCGCCCCGTTCCTGCGCCGCACCGTGGAGCTGGAGAGCGCCGACGCACAGGCCCTGGCGGACGCGGCCGCCCGGCTCGACGTCACGCGCACCGACCTGCTGACCGCCGCCGTCGCCGTCTACCTGCACCGCATGACCGGTGCCGACGACCTCGTGCTGGGCATGGCCACGATGAGCCGGCTGGGCAGCGCCGCCCTGCGCACTCCGGGCACCGCCTCCGACGTCCTGCCGCTGCGCGTGGCCGCCGACCCCGGCACCGCCGTCGCCGACCTGGTCCGGGCGGTCGCCGACGAAGTCCGGCAGCTGCGCCGACACCAGCGGTACCGGGGCGAGTTCATCCGCCGCGACCTGAACCTGCTGGGCGCCGGGCGCCGACTGTACGGGCCGGTGCTGAACATCGTCCCGTTCACCGAGTCCCTCGATTTCGGCGGCCGCCCGGCCACCTGGCACCACCTCTCCGGCGGTGCCGTCGACGACCTTCAGATCACCGTACGGCCCGGGACCCGGCCCGACGGGCTGTGGTTGGCCTTCGACGCCAACCCCGCCCTGTACGACGAGGACGAACTCGCCCTGCACCGCGACCGGTTCCTGGTCCTCCTGCGCCGACTGGCTCAGGCCGCGCCCACGGCCCCCGTGGGGGACCTGGACCTGCTGCTGCCCGGGGAGCACCCGCGTGACCTTCCCGTGCGGGACCTCCCGGTCACCGCCACCCTCACCGACCTGTTCGAGCGGCAGGCCAGGGACTGGCCGCGGCGCATCGCGGTGACGTACGAGGGCGAACGGCTCACCTACGCGGAACTCGACGCCGAGGCCAACCGCCTGGCCCGGCTCCTGGCCGAGCGTGGCGCGGCCCCGGGCCGGGTGGTGGCGCTGGCCCTGCACCGGGGCATGCGGCTGCTGCCCGCCCTGCTGGCCGTCCTCAAGACCGGCGCCGCCTACCTCCCGCTGGACCCCGGCCACCCGGCGGAACGCCTGCGGCTGGTCATGGACGACGCGGCACCCGTCCTGCTCCTCACCGAGACCGGCCTCGCCCGGCATCTCACCGGCGGCGTCCCCGCCGTCGTCCTGGACGACCCCGCGGTCGAGGCGGACCTCGCCGCCCGCCCGGCCGGCCGGTTGACCGACACCGAGCGTCCGGGCCCGACGAGCCCGTCGGACATCGCGTACATCATCCACACCTCCGGCTCCACCGGCCGTCCCAAGGGCGTGCCCGTCCCGCACGCCAACGTCGTCCGCCTCTTCGCCGCCGCGGCCGAGCGGTTCGACTTCGGCGAGACGGACGTGTGGACGCTGTTCCACTCCTACGCCTTCGACTTCTCGGTGTGGGAGATCTGGGGCGCGCTGCTGCACGGCAGCCGGCTCGTCGTCGTTCCGTACGCCGTCAGCCGTTCGCCCGGGGACTTCCTGCGGCTGCTGCACCGCGAGGGCGTGACCGTACTCAACCAGACGCCGTCCGCCTTCGAGCAGCTCATGGACGCGGACGGCGAGCAGGAGCCCGGCAGCGGCCCGGACCCGGCGGGCACGTTGCGCTACGTCGTCTTCGGCGGTGAGGCCCTGCGCCCCGAGCGCCTGCGGCCATGGGCCGACCGGCACGGTCTCGAAAGCCCGGCGCTGGTGAACATGTACGGCATCACCGAGACCACCGTGCACGTCACCCACCACCGCATCACCCCGGCCGACCTGACGGACCCCCGCCGGAGGAGTGTCATCGGCAGGCCGCTGGCGGACCTGCGGGTGTACCTGCTGGACGCCGCGGGCCGACCGGTGCCCCCGGGCGCCGTCGGCGAGATGCACGTGGCCGGGGCAGGAGTGGCCGCCGGGTACCTCGGCCGGCCCGAGCTGACCGCCGAGCGGTTCCTCGCCGACCCCTTCGGCCCGCCCGGTGGCCGGATGTACCGTTCCGGCGACCTGGCGCGGCGCCGCGCCGACGGCACCCTTGAGTACTTGGGCCGGGCCGACCAGCAGGTGCAGCTGCGCGGCTTCCGCGTCGAACCCGGCGAGATCGAAGCCGTCCTCGCCGCCCACCCGCGGGTCTCCCGGGCCGCCGTCGTCGTACGCCGTGCCGACAACGGCGCCCGGCAGCTCGTCGCCTACACGGTGTCCGCCGGGCAGGAGCCGCCCAGTCCGGTGGAGCTGCGCGCCCACGCCGCCGCGCATCTGCCCGACCACATGGTCCCCGCGGCCTGCGTGAGCCTCGACGCGCTCCCGCTGACCGCCAACGGCAAGCTCGACACCGACGCCCTGCCCGCGCCCGACTTCACCGCCGCCGCGGCCGGCGCCCGCCCGGAGACCCCCCGGCAGAAGCTGGTGTGCGCCCTGTTCGAGGACGTGCTGAGGCTGCCGCGCGACACGGTGGGCGCCGACGCCGACTTCTTCGACCTGGGCGGTGACTCCCTGCTCGCCACCCGCCTGCTGGCCCGCCTGCGGCACGAGACCGGGGCCGAGGTGCCCGTCACCGCCCTGTTCGACGGCCCGACACCGGCGGCGCTCGCGCGGCGGCTCGCCGACCGGCCGGGCACCGCTCCCGACCGCCCGGCACTCGGCGAAGTCGACCTTCCGGAGCGCGTCCCGCTGTCCTACGCCCAGGAACGCATGTGGTTCCTGAACCGGCTCGACGGCGCCGCGGCCACGTACAACATCCCGCTGGTCGTGCCGGTCGGCCCCACCGTGGACGCCGAGGCGCTGGAGGCGGCGCTCGGCGACCTCGCCGACCGGCACGAGAGTCTGCGCACGGTGTTCGCCGAGCAGGACGGTGTACCCCATCAGCGGATCCTGCCGCCGGGGGAGCCGCGCCCGCGGCTGCGCCGGGTGGACTGCCCGGCCGACGAGGTCGCCGCCCACGTCACCGCGGCCTCCCTGCACCGCTTCGACCTGACCGGTGAAAGCCCCCTGGCCGCCTGGCTGCTGGGGACCGGGGAGGAGCGGACGCTGCTGCTGGTGCTGCACCACAGCGCAGCCGACGGCTGGTCGCTGCGCCCCCTCGCGGACGACCTGTCCGCCGCCTACGCGGCGCGCCGGGAGGCCCGGGCCCCGGCGTGGGAACCACTGCCGGTGCAGTACGCCGACTACGCCGTCTGGCAACGCGCCCTGCTCGCCCCCGACCCGGACGGCGGAGGACGGCTGGAGCGGCTGACCGCCCGCTGGGGCGAGACGCTGGCCGGTCTGCCCGAGGAGTGCACGGTGCCCGGCGACCGGCCCCGTCCCGCGTCCCCGCGCGGCGGCGGCGCCCATGTCACCGAGACCGTGGACGCCGCACTCCACCAGGAACTGCTGAGCCTGGCCGAGAGTGAGGGCGCCAGCCTCTTCATGGTGCTGCACGCCGCGGTGAGCGCCCTGCTCACCCGTTGCGGAGCCGGCGAGGACATCGTCGTCGGCACCCCCGTCGCGGGCCGCTCCGAACCCGCCCTGGACGACCTGATCGGGCTGCTCACCAACACCCTCGTCCTGCGTGCCGACACCTCCGGCGACCCCGCCTTCCGGGACCTGCTCGCCAGGCTGCGCCCGCACGACCTGGCGGCACTGGACCACCAGGACCTGCCCTTCGACCGGCTGGTGGACGAGCTGAACCCGCCCCGCCGCCCCGGCCGTCACCCGCTGTTCCAGGTCATGCTGGCGCTGCAGAACAACGAGCCCGCCGTGCTCCGGCTGGACGACCGCGAGGTGCCGTTGCGGCCCACCGCCACCGGCACCGCCAAGTTCGACCTCTTCGTCGACGTCCTCGAACGGCACGGTGACGACGGCGCGCCCGACGGGCTCGACCTGCACATCGAATACGCCACGGACCTGTACGACGCTTCCACCGCCGAGGGGTTCGCCCGCGCCCTGCGGGAGTTGCTGCGCGCGGTGTGCGCGGACCCGGACCGCAGGATCGGGGATCTCCCGGCGCCGCCCCCGTGCACCCCGGCCGCGTCCCGCGTGGCCGACGCCGCCGGGACGACGGACACGGCCCTGTCCGTGCCCGGCATCCGCGACGCGGTCGCCCTGCCCGGCCCCGACGGCGAGTCGCCGCACCTGTACGTGGTGGCGGGCCGGGCTCGCGGAGGCCCGCATCGGCCTGGACGAACTGGGCCGCCGCATCGAACCGGAGGCCGGCTGGGACGATCTGGTGCTGCCGGAGCGCCAGTTGCGCGTACTGCGCGAGATCACCG